>QHWF01000082.1 GCA_003222455.1 Acidobacteriota bacterium | reverse complement strand
CGCGCGGCGATGTCACGCCCACCGTGTGCAGGCCGGCCTTCACGGCAACGCGCACCTGATACGGATCGGTCTCCGCCTCTTCACCGTCCGGTTGAATACCCAGGAAACGAATCTTGAAGACGTACTCGGCGTCGAGCGGGAAATAGTGCGCGACGGCAATGCCGGCGCGCGAGTCGAACGGCAACTCGTCGTTCAACTGCTCGTTGCGGCTGCCTTTGAGCGGATCGCGCTTTGCGTCGTAAATGTCTTCAACCGGCTTCATCGTCAGATCGCCGACGGCCAGCCGGCTCACCTTGCGCGCGGCCGACATATAGCGATCA
>QHWF01000083.1 GCA_003222455.1 Acidobacteriota bacterium | reverse complement strand
CCGGTGTTGCCGGTGAAGGAAATCCCCCAGGTGTAGTTCGCGCCGAACGAAAACCCGTTCCGGAAGCGCCGATTCAGGGATGTCTGAAGGGAGTGGTACAGGTCCCAGAAGTCCGTGGTGTTCTGGTTGATCGTGCTCAAGCCGCGATAGGGTCGCAGCAGGTTCTGCGTAAAGGCCGTGGCTCCAGGCACCGCAGTGGAGCCCGCGAGAGTCGGGTCCTGGTTCTGCGGCAGGTAGGCGGCTCCGAAGTCGACGGCATTGAGATTCACCGTTGATCCGCCCTGGAATGAACCAAGGCGGTTCACGCCGCGGTTGCCGACGTACGAGACGTCGAGCGACGTGGCCCACGGCAGCGCCATCTGCACGCCGCCCTGCCACTGCCACGATGCTGGGACCTTGGCGTCGTACTGGAAGACGACGAGCGCAGGCACGTCGACACCGGACGCGGTGCCGACCGTCTGCAGTTGGCCGTTCCGGAGGTCCCGCGACGTGGCCATGGGCGGGTTGCCGGGAATGGAGAACACCGTGTTGCCGTCGGGACGGTCAAAGAACAGTCCGCCGCCGGCGCGAAGCACGAGGCTCTGCGTCCCCGTCAGGTCGTACGCCAGACCGAACCGGGGCCCGACGACGATCGCCGGCCACTCATAGCCCGTCTTCGCAATCCCGTCCCCCGCGTGCACGATGCCGTTCAGCAAGGTGCCGGTGTTCGGGATGGGCGTCCCGATCACGGCCTGGGTGTTCGGCACACCTGGCACCGTCAGGATTTGACCGGTGCGGGGATCCATCGCGTTGCGCACGTTTCCAGAACACGTCGCCGCGCCGTTGCTGCAGCCGGCGACGTAGAACACCGGCGCCTGCGCCGCGGACCACCGCTCCGGGAAGAAGTTCGACATCTGCCCGAACTGATCGTACTGCGGCTGCTGGCGGGTGAACCGCAGCCCGTAGTCGAGGGTCAGCCTGTTGTTCACTCGCCAGTTGTCCTGCAGGTAGAACTCCGTGTTGTTGTAGATCATGCTGCCTTCGATGAACCGCGACGCCTGGAGGTACTGCGTGAACACGCCCGTCGCGGCGTTGGCGAAGCCGAAGCCGGTGTCGAGCGGGTTATTCGTGTCGTTTCCGAAGTTGACATACCCCTGGAAGCTCAGATTCGCGACGCCGCCCGCGCCGGTGTTCTGCGCCTTGTAGCTATGGTTGTTGTAGAAGCCGCTTTTGAACGTATGGCGGTCCATGACCTTCGTCAAACTGATGGCCACGTCCTGGGTGCGGTTGATGTTCAACCACCCCGGGAACCGCTGATTGGGCGGAGCGGAGCCGATGCGGTTCCCCCACCCAAACACCGGCGGGAGATTGAGCCTGGTGCCGTCCCAGAAAGGCGGCTTGATTTCCTGCAGCACCTCGTACCCGTAGTAAATCGGATTGACGATGCCGGCATCCGGGTACAGCAGCGGAAAGTTCGCGAGGCCATTGAACCGGTTCGACGTCTCGTTGACCAGGACGCCGCCTTCATTGCCTCCGGTCAGTTCGTTCCGGATGAACCCGTACGTGCCCTCGATGAACGTCGTGGGGTTCATCGTGTAGTTCACGGTCACCGCGTAGTTCGTGATGTACGGATACGGGGTGAGGACGTCCGTGAACCCTGGAATCAGTCCGGGGGTCACGATGGGGCGGGCGCGCTGGCCTGAGTACTTGCCGGTCAGCCGCAGCTTCGACAACATGTCGTAATCGATCCTGATGGCCGGCTGCCGGGTGAGGTTTTCGACCGTCGGCAGGGCCGGGAAGCCATCGCCGCCCATCTGGTAGTTGTAGGTCGTGTTGATCGCCTGAGCCGTGTTCGGCAGCGGGTACCGGTTGAGGATGTCGAGGCCCAGCCCATACAGGCGGTCCGCCGGAATCCTGCCGACGACCCCGCCCGCCTGGAAGCAGCCCGCCGTGTTGGAGGCGTTACAGGGTGACGTGGACAGCGCGTCCCGGATGTAGGGATTGAGGATGCCGGTCGACTCGCCATTGGTGTTGGTGCCAAGCGTCTGCGAGAAGTCGCCGGCGCGCTCGAGCGCCGTCGGCACGCGAAGCCGGATCGGATTGCCGCCGTTGATCGGATTGTTCCTCGGACGATTTTCCTGGGTGTAGAAGAAGAACAGCTTGTTGTTCCCTCCGGGTTTGCCCACCGGGCCGCCGATGGAGTAGCCCCAATCCTTCTCCTTGGTTTCGGGCTTGGGGTCCCCGTTCTTGGAGTTCACCCAGCTATTGGCATTCCACGCCGAATTCCGCTCCACGTCGTAGAGCGACCCGTGGAAGCGGTTCGTGCCGCTCTTGGTCACGGCGGTGATCTGCAGACCGCTCGAGCGCCCATATTCGGCCTGGTAGCCCTGGGTGAGAATCTTCACCTCGCCGATGGACTCGATGTTCATGGCGAGCATCTGCCCGTTGCTGCCCGTGTCCATCGTCGAGATGCCGTCCATCATGATGTTGTTCTGACCCGCGCCGCCGAGGCGGGTTCCGCCTGCCGACGCGCCTCCCGACACCACTCCGGGCGTAAACACCGTGAGGTTGGTGAAATTGCCGCGGCTGATGGGAAGATTTTCGATCTGCTGTGTCGTGACGGCGAACGATCGCTCGGCGCTCGACGCCTGCAGCAAGGGCGACTCGGCAATCACGGTGACGGTTTCCTGTGCGCCGCCCGGTTCGAGCGTCAGGACCGGAACCGAGACCCGCTCGCCGGCGCTGACGGTCACACCCGCCCGCGTCAGCGTTCGGAACCCGGGCATCGTCACTTCAACCGTGTAGGTATCCGCCGTGGTGTTCGGAAAGACGTAGTCCCCGGTTGCATTCGTGACCGCGGGGAGCGACCGCGTGCCTCGCGCTTCGCTGACGAGGACAACAGTCGCCCCGGGAACGACGCCGCCCTGGCTGTCCTGGATCGTACCCGCTACCGTCCCGGTAGTGATCTGCGCGGCAGCCGCCACGTTGACGACCCACAACGGAACGAGAGCAACCGCGAGCAGGGGCATAAGCCGAACGTGCATGTATCCTCCTTCGGCCGCACGCCCGACCTGTCGCCGATCCGTCGTGCGGCACCATCACCGCGCGTTCACAGTCTTACAACCGGTAACTGCCGCTCAGGGAAACCCGCCGTGGATTTCAGAGACACAGCAAATCGCGGGGGAGCGTAAACCAGATTGTACGCAGAGTCCAGCGTGGGTACGGCAAATGTGTCAGTACGGCAAATATCGATATACAAACCGTGCACTGCCGCAAGGCCGCTATTCCGGTTTCATACACGAACTGAACGGGGACAGGACACGACACGCTCATCCCGCGAGGACGAAACGATGGCCGTCCGAGTCGCCTCGTTGCTTCGCCATGTTTCTCAATGGGATCGCGTCAGGAACGAGGCTTGCGTAGGCACACGCCTCACACTGCCGATCTGCGGCCAGCGTTGGCAGTCGTGTGGGTTGCTGAAAAGAACGTGGCGTGTCCAGGACCACGGTGTCCAATCTCGGGGAAATCCAGATGTGCAGAGGAAGGAGATCGAATATGAAAAGCTACAAGTAGCGTGAGCACGGACGGTACGCCACTCACCTGACACTTGACGTTGACGTCAATACGGTCCCAGGCTTTCAGATATTCCGATCGGTCTCCATTACTCCATGCCCAACTGGCACTACGGGTCCCCGTCCAGCAGACGGGGTAATCGCTCTATCCTGGGACAAGACGCCGGACCGCTGGAGTCGCTTTGAGGGTCATTCTCTGACTCAGTTATACGACCTCATCGTCCACTCTCAGGGTACGTCTGTTACGTTCTCGGCAGCGGCGCAGGGGAGTATCTTTGGTCGGGACATTGGGCGGATATACATCGGCCAGCATCGGCACCAACCGTAACGTATACATGGCGGTGGAACACGGACAGTAAGACGGAGGGTGTTCTTGTTTCTCGGACATCCTCGCGCACGACACGGCTGCAATGGATGACAAACTCGTCAATAGATGGATGGGCTAACATTGCCGCACCATTTCCGCGCCCCGTCTGTCGCGGATGAACGTCGCCTCCACGTGTTTGTATTGCTCGGTCGCTCGAGCGGTGGCATCAGATGTGCGAGACAGCTGAGACACGAGCCGGGCACCGCCTGGACATGCCGCCACCTGACGCGAGATCCGCATGAGCGTCACCACGACCATTGGAGACGACGAGCCGGCCAAGCCCGCCGGCCAGGTCGACAACAGTCCGGCGGCGATCGAAGCCGACGCCCACGTGCAGCCCTCGGCCGGATCGCTGCGGATCGGAGTGATGCTCGATTCGCTTCGCGGGCCCCGATGGATCGCGAAGGTGATCGGCGACATCACGAAACGCTCGGACCTCGCCCTGACACTCGCCGTCGTCGACGCGGACGCGGGCGGCGCCGGCCGAAGTCATGGCGGGAGTGGTTGCGCCGTCAGCGCGCGGCGCTTCCGCACCGGTTATGGGAATGGTACGAGGCGGCCGACTACCGGCGTTTTCGCCACGGAGGCGAGGATTCGTTCACGATCGTCGATCTCGCGCCCCTCCTGGGAAGCGCGAACGTGGTGGTGGTGTCGCCCCTGCGCACGAAGCTCGTCGACCGGTTCCAGGACGAGGATATCGCGCGCATCAAGCAGGCCGACCTCGACGTCATGATCCGCTTCGGATTCCGGATCATCAAAGGCGACATCCTCGGCGCGGCGCGCTACGGGGTGTGGTCGATTCACCACGGCGACAATCGCGCCTATCGCGGCGGACCGGCGCTGTTCTGGGAAATGTACGAGCGGAATCCGCAGTCCGGCTCGGTCCTGCAAATCCTGACCGATCAGCTCGACGGCGGCCGCGTGATCTACCGGTCCACGAGCGCGACGAATTTCGCGTCGCTCCACAAGAATCGCCGCGAAACATATTGGAAGACAGCGGAGTTCATCACGCGCCGACTGACGGATCTGAAGTGCGAGGGGGGGCCGTTCCTCGAGCGGTTGGACACGTACCAGGAAGCCGACACGTATGCACGCGGCATTTACCGTCGCCCGACCAACACCCAGATGGTGCGCTTTCTCGTCCGGACGGCCGCCTACCGCCTGGAGCAGAAGCTGGTGAGCCTGCTGGAAGATCAGTGGATAGTCGCGATCCGGCCGCGAAGCGACCGGCCGGCGCCGTACACCTTCATGGAGCCGCCTTCGGGCCGGTTCTTCGCGGATCCGTGCCTGGCCGAGGACAACGGCCGCACATTCGTGTTCTTCGAGGACTACGCACACCGCCGTGGCCGCGGCGTCATCGCGTGCGCCGAGATCCACGACGCGAAGGCCGGCAAGATTGCGACCGTCCTCGAACGCGACTATCACCTCTCGTATCCGTTCGTGTTCCGCTGGCGGGACGCGTGGTGGATGGTGCCTGAAACGTCCGAGCGGCGGACGGTCGAGCTGTATCGCGCGCGCCGTTTCCCCACCGACTGGGTGCTTGAAACGACGCTGCTGCACAACGTCAACGCCTGCGACGCGACGCTTCTCGAATGGAACGGCCGCTGGTGGATGTTCGCGACCATCTGTGTCCCTGGCGGACCGACAACGGACGAACTCTCGCTGTACTACGCGGACACACTGTTCGGCCCGTGGCACGGGCATGCGCGAAACCCGGTGATATCGGACGTGCGGCATGCGCGTTCAGCGGGCGCGATTTTTCGCGAGGGCGATACGCTCGTGCGCCCGGCGCAGGATTGCAGCCGCGGATACGGGCACGCGATCACGCTGAACCGCATCGACTGCCTGACCGATCTCGAGTACCGCGAAACCACCATCGCTACGATTTCGCCCACCTGGGCGCCGCGCATGCGAGCCACGCACACGCTCGCGCGCACCGTTCGATACGAAGCCATCGACGGACGAGTGCTGCGCTGGCGCCTCACACGCGGGTAAGCCCACGAAATGCACGCGCCAAAATGCAACCACGAAGTCACGAAGACGCGAAGGAAGCACGAAGAATTGGAGTTGATCAGAATGGACACCACATGTTGTTTTCTTCGTGGTTTCGTGTCTTCGTGGCAAAAAATGTGACAACCGATCCAGGCTTACTCGGGACAGGTTGGGGCCACCATCTCGAAGGAGCTGATCGTCATTCGCTGGTCGCCCGGCAGCTTGATCAGCAGGCCGCGGACATACATCTTGTGACCGCGGTGACCATCGGGGGCGTACGCCATCGCATCCAGCAAATGAAAGGTTTGCGTGCCGAGCGGCGTTGCCGTGGCCGCCTCCGTCGATGGCCTTGTTGAAGCGGCGGGAACCGCGACCGGCTCGCTCGCTCGAGTCAGCATCCATGTGCGCTGCGGACCGGCGGTCAGGCAGCCAACCACCTCGACGTAGGAGAAATCGCCGACTGGGGGAGGCGGCTTCGGTTTTCCCGGAAGGACGCGAATCCCCTCGAGCGCGTCAGCGGCAAGTTCCTGCGGACCCGCGGGGAATCCGTTTTCCTTCAACACGTGCGCGACGATGTCGAGGTACACGTTGTCGCCGAGGCTCGCCGGCGCGTTCCGGGGCATCGTCGTCGCGATCTTCGTGAAGAGTGTTTTCAAGTCCTTACCGGCGAAGTCGCGCGCGAAGCGCTGCTCTCTCAGCGGCGGGCCGGTGGCCCCACCGAGATCGCCGCGATGACAGCCGCTGCACTCGCCATCGTAAACGGCCGCCCCGCGCATCGCCTGCGCATCGGTGTACACGCCATCAGCCACCGTCCTGGGGTTCTCCTGGACGGCTAGCGCTAACGAACTACCACTGAGGACGCGGAGCGAAAGCCGTCTGAGCTCCCGTTCTCCGTGGTGGATTTTGTCAGTTCTCGGCCGCGCCGCGAGAACCGTGCGGTCCATCATCCCGCCGGCCAGTGCGGCGGCAAGCATCACAATCGAGGAAACGAAAACTTTGTGACTCACAGACCTTTGCCAAGGCTGTTGAGGCTGGTCAGCTCGGCACCGGTCCGGCTAAAGCCGGACACTACTGAAATGCGCGCACGATCTGCGCTCGTCCGCCTGCCAAGAAGCAGAGCGTTTTCTCGCCTGTTTCTTATCGGATGCCTCGCGATCCATCGCGTGGGCCGCCAAGGTGGACACTCCCGAAGATGCGCGCTACAGCACGTCGAAAAATGTCGGTAGTGTCCGGCTTTAGCCGGACCGGGGCACGCCGTGAAGACTCGCAGTCCTTCGTGTTCATGTATCGATTGTGGTCTTCGCTGGTCACCGCTTGGATGGAATTTTCGGCACTTCACCGCGCGCGGTAATGAGCTTCGTCAGCAGATCCACTGCCAAATCAACCGGCAGCCCGTCGGCGATCGCGATCGGCGTCCGGCCGGCGCGGTTCATCTCGTCGAGCCTGGCGCCGTGATCCGCGAGAAACGCGATCACCTCGACGACTTCGGGTTGCGTGCGGCCGTTGAGGGCAACGGCCACGTGCATCGGCGTGTTGCCTGTCGTCGTCACGACGTCGACGTGCGGATCGATCTCGTATGCGTACTTGAGCGTCGTGAGCCGCGCGCCCGCCGCCGCGGCCATCAGCACGCTCGTGCCGTCCTGCGCTTTCCGTGCGGGATCGGCGCCAGCGGCGACCAGCGCCCGCATGACGTCCTCGTGATCGGCGCGCGCCGCCATCATCAGCGGCGTCTGCTCGCCCGCCGCACCGCCACGGCCAAATCCGCCGCCGCCTCGAGCGGCCGCGGGCGCCATCGATTTTGGCGTGCGCGCGTTCGGATCGGCCTCCTTCGCGAGCAGCGCGCGAACGAGCTTGATGTCGCCCACCTGCGCCGCCAGATGCAGCGTCGTGCTCCCGGCGCGATCGCGCACCATGATGTCGGCGCCGCCCTCGAGCAGCGCCAGCGCGGCAGCCGTGTGCTGGTACTGCATCGCAACGATCACGGGTCTGGTGCCCGACCGCAGGGCCACGTTCGGATTGGCGCCGGCCTCGATCAGCGTTCTGATCGACGCGACGTCGTCTTTGATCGCCGCAAACACGAGCGGTGTGAAACCGGCCCTGGACGCGGCGCTGACGTTCGCGCCCAACTCGATCAATCCGGCCACCACATCGCTGTGGCCCTCGGCGGCGGCCCACATCAGCGTGGTCTGGCCGCCGCGCGGTTCCGCGGCGTTCACGTCGGCGCCGTGCCGGACCAGCTGGCGCACCACATCGAGACTCCCGGCGCCCGCCGCAATCATGACCGCCGTTTCGCCGTTCCACCGCGCGCCGCGCGCGTTGCCGCCGGCGGCCAATAAGCGCTGAACGAGCGCCGCATCAGCGTTGGCGGCAGCCAATGTGACGGGCGTTTCGCCGTACTCATCCGCGGCGTTGGCATCGGCGCCGGCGGCGAGCAGTGCCTCCGCCATACGGCGTTCGCCGAGATGCACCGCCCAGGCCAACGCGGTGGCCCCGTCGGGCTGCACCGCATTCACGTCCGCCTTTGCCTGCAGGAGGGCGGCGAACGCTTTCTGATCGCGGCGCTTGACGGCCTCGATCAGACGGACGTCACGCTGCTGCGCGTGCAGAGCCGGCAGCACCGGAAGCGTCCAGCCGCAGACGATGGCGAAGAGGAACAACGCCCGCCGGACCATATATGTTCGAAACTTAAAACATAAAACTTAAAACCTAAAACCTGAACCTGAAACGTCTGACATTCAGAAGAGGAAACCGAATTGGTTTCAAGGTCTGTGAGTTTCAAGTTTTCAGCTTTAGGTTTCAAGTTTTAAGTTCTTCAGCAGCCAGTTACAGATCGGTGAGCCGCCCGGTGCTGTCGCCGAACCCGTTGACGTGAGGCAGTCCCGCCAGATCGAACATGTTCAGGAACAGGTTGTTCAGCGGCGTTTCTTTCGGATAGACGAGGTGACGATTGCCTTTTACCTGTCCGTTCGCCGAGCCGGCCAGCACGATCGGCAGATCGTCGTGCGTGTGAATGTTCGACTCGCTGATGCTGCTCCCGAACACGACCAGGGAATGATCCAGCAGCGTGCCGTCGCCGTCCGGTGTTTCCTTCAGCCGCTTCAGCAGGTAAGCGAACGTCGCGACGTGGAGCTCGTCAATCTTCATCAATTTGTCGAGTTTCTCGGCGTCACCCTGATGATGGGAGATGGAGTGATGCCCGTCGGAAATACCGATTTCACGGTACGCACGGTTGCTGCCGTCGCGGCCCAGCATAAATGAAGCTACGCGCGTCATGTCCGTCTGCCAGGCCACCAGCTGCATGTCGATCATGAGCTTCGAGTACTGGCCGAAGTCGTCCGGGACGGCGCTCGGCCGTTCCATGTGCGGCAGCTCCATTGTGAGGTTCTGCTCTTCGGCCAGGGCAATCCGGCGCTCGATGTCGCGGACCGCTTCGAGGTATTCCTCGATCTTGCGGGTGTCGCCGCGGCCCAGACGCCGCTGCAGCCGCGAGAGGCTCCCGGCCACGTAGTCGAGCACGCTCTTCTGGCTTTCGAGCCGGGCCATGCGCGCCTTCGGATCCGTACTGTCGCCATCGCCAAACAACCGCTCGAACACCGTGCGCGGGTTGATTTCGGCCGGCAGCGGACTGGTCGGCCCGCGCCACGACATCGACATGTACGCGCACGTGTATCCCGAGTCGCAGTTTCCGGCCAGCGGCTGCGGCTCCAACCCGAGCTCCAACGACGAAAGCTGCGTATACCGGCCGAGCTCCTTTGCCGCGATCTGGTCGGCGGAAATCGCCAGGCGAAAATCGGCCCCGCCCGTCTTATACGGATGGACGCCGGTGAGGAATGTCGCGGTCGCGCGCGCGTGGTCGCCCGGGCCGTCGCCCAGTGCCCGGCCATTCACCTGCGCCAGCCGGCCAAACACGTTGACGTACTCGCGGAACGGCTCGAGCGGCTTCATCGTCGGACTGAACTCGAAGTTCGCGCCGGCCGTCTTCGGCGTCCACATGAACGGGCGCGGACTCTTGTCGCATGCGCCGACGATGCCGTTCGGCGTGTAGACGTAACCGAGCCGGACGGGCGCCTTCGACGGCGCGAGCGCAGACACCGCCGGCGTCATCGAGTCGAGCAGCGGCAGCGCCATGGTGGCGCCGACGCCGCGCAGGAACGTCCGCCGGGGCAGCGTGTGACTGAAATTCATCATGAGTCCGACGCCCTCCTCATCTGAAACGGCGTGCTTTTCACAATGGCCAGAATCAACGACGAGATTCGATAGTTATCGCGCGCCGCTTCCCGATCAATCGATCGAACCGCCGGGAAATCGTAGTATTCGACGCCGCGTCCGAGCGCATAGGTGAGCAGCTTTTCAGTGGCCGTTCGCACGAAATCGTCGCGGTACCTCGTCAAGAGCAGCTGGCTCAGGCCGGCCGGACCCTGAAAGTCGGTGCCGTCGGGCAGCTTCCCGCTCGCGTCGATCATCGTGCCCGCATCCTCGCTGCGCCACCGTCCGACGGCATCGTAATTCTCCAGCGCGAACCCGATCGGGTCCATCCGCGCGTGACAGGCGGCGCAGACGGCGTTGGCCCGGTGCACCTGCATCTGCTCGCGCATCGACAGCACCTTGCCGTGCGGCGCCGCCTTCAGCTCGGGAACGTCGGGCGGCGGCGGCGGTGGCGGCGTGCCGAGCAGGTTCTCGAGAATCCATTTGCCTCGCTGCACCACCGACGTCCGATTGGGATAGGACGTCACGGTGAGCACGCTGCCCTGGCCGAGCAGTCCATGCCGATTGGCGTCGGTGAGCGTCACGCGCCGGAACTGTGAACCGTAGACGCGCGGAATGCCGTAGTGCTCGGCCAGCCGCTGATTGACGAACGTGTAGTCGGCCGTCAGGAGATCGAGCAGGCTGCGGTCCTCGCGGAAGATGCTCGAGACGAAGAGCGTCGTTTCCGTGCGGAACGCCTGACGCAGCGCTTCGTCGAACGGGAGCACCACCGGATCGGGCTTCACCGTGTCGACGTTTCTCAGGTGAAGCCACTGGCCCGCAAAGTTCGACACCAGCGCGTCGGCGCGCGGGTCGTCGAGCATCCGCCGCACCTGACGCGTCAACGCCGCGGGATCGCTCAACCCGCCGCGTTCCGCCAGATCGAGCAGCTCGTCGTCGGGAATGCTGCTCCACAAAAAGAACGACAGGCGCGAGGCGAGATCGACGTCGCTGATGCGATACGCCTTGCCGGCTCCGGCAGGTTGAGGATCCTGCTCGATGCGGAACAGGAATTCCGGCGACACGAGCATCGCCTCGACAGCCGCCTGGATGCCGCTCTCGAAATCGCCCTGCGCGCGGCCCCTCTCGTAGAACGCATAGAGCGGCTGGATGTCGGCGCTCGTCACCGGACGCCGGAACGCTCTCCGGGCGAGCCGCGTGA
>QHWF01000081.1 GCA_003222455.1 Acidobacteriota bacterium | reverse complement strand
CTGGACGACCCGAACGTGATGGGCATCGTCGGGAACTATCGCGATATTACGGAGCGAAAGCTTCTGGAAGGGCAGCTTGCCCACCAGGCCTCCCACGACGCCCTCACAGGCCTCGCCAACCGCGCGCTCTTCCGCGACCGGCTTGAGCACTCACTGACCCGAGCCCGCCGGCACGGCGAGCCGGTCTCCATCCTCTTCCTGGACCTGGACGACTTCAAGGCAGTTAACGACAGCCTCGGCCATTCAGCGGGGGACGCAGTGCTGGTCGCCGTCGCGAATCGGTTGCGCGGGTGCATGCGAGAGTCCGATCTCGCAGCGCGCTTAGGTGGCGACGAGTTCGCAGCCCTGTTTGAGGACACCGACGGACCGCAGGCTGAAGCAGCCGCCAAGCGCATACTCCAGACGCTGGCGCCGCCGGTTGATGTGACCGGCCATCCGCTGCCGGCCCAGGCGAGCATTGGCCTCGCGGTGGTGAGCGACGGCAGCTGCGGTCCAGAAGAACTTCTCCGCAGGGCAGATGCGGCAATGTATGCGGCGAAGGCCCGCGGCAAGGGACAGTACGCGGTATTCGGCGGCGAAGGGCGAGTAAGCGTCGGCCCAACCGCCGGATAGACGCCCCGGGTAGGTGACAATGCGCGCCGCAAACGAGAGAGCGGCGTCGCGCCCTCCTGTTACTCGCGTGCGGCAGCCGCTAAGTTTGTTTACCTGGTGAAGCTACTCTTCGCGTTGCTACTGTTCCTCCTTCAAACGCTTAGCTGAGAACGACAGCACCGCCTACTTCGGCTCTCTTACGCGTAGCCCTAGCGCTCGTGCTTCGAGAAATTCACGCCCCTTTCACGAAGAAAATGCCCAAATTTCATGCATTCCCTCCGGCGCTCAGACAAGCTGCACACTGTAGTTTCTGGGATCGGCCTGCAGGGACGTGGAAATAGGTTTAACCGACCGCCGTCTCCGTCGCGCCAACGACAAGCCAACCCCGGGCCCGCAAAGGAGAGTCGACCAATTACCGGCCGCTTGAAATGCTCACCATCGTGCGGCTGGTCGCCATTATCCTCACAGCGCTGCTCACAGTTCTGGCGGGTGGGGATGGAGCGCGTGCCGCAGGCAGTTTCAACCCGGATAGCTCATCTCAGTATTGCCTGGCTGGGAGCGGCGCTATAGACGATCAACAGCTCACCACGAGCTGCACGCCTGACACTACTCCGGGGACGCACCCGGACATCGTCAGCACCTTCGACTTGCCTACGGGCGACTACAACTTCGGCGGCGTGGTCGCGCTGTCGCCCACGGTGCCCGATGACAACGCGATACCTGTCGGCGCCATCCTCGGCAAGCTGGGGTCACAGCCGACCCTGGGCCTCCTCAACAACCCCTGCAATAACAGCCAGTTGCGGGTGCCCTTTACGTTCATGAAGGGGACCACAGACATCAACGACACCGTTGAGCCACAGCCGTTTGGCACCGATAACGACTTGGCGATTATGGCCGGCGACAATCGCCCTACGATGGTCAACCCGATGTGACGCCTCCGCCGGCCGTGACCAAGTACCCCTCCTTTCTGAACGCCATCTTCGACCCCAACTGGGTCGACTTTGGTCCAGACAAGATCGCGGGAAATGCAGACGACACCTACAACGGGCCTAAGTCTCCCATCAAGCCTGTTTTCCGTGCCGTGGGCGTCAAGTCCATCTCATCGGCGAGCAATCTCTGGGTGATTCTCCAGCTGGTTGTGTTCGACAAGGGCACCAAGTTGCCTAACCTGCCGGCCTTTGATCCCGCTTATGGCTATCCGAGCGTGGTGGTCCTTCAGACGTCGTCCGCCGCCGGCTCGGCCACTCCTCCCGCCCCCAGCGCGGTCACCGACTTCTGCACGCCACTCAAGACGGTCAATGTCATGTACGGAGTTACTCAGGATAACCCGGATACCCCAGCCAACGAGGGCGGCATCCCTATACGCACAATGCCGGCGGCCGGAACCCAAATTATTAGCATCGGCTACAACGCGAGCCAGCGGGACCCCGACGGCGATGGCTACGAGAACTCGTTGGATCCCTGTCCTTTCAATACGGACACGGTGTGGGACCCCCGCAATCCCGGGCAAGGCGACAGCGATCATTTCGCGGGCGTACCCCTGCCGGACGGTATCCCCGATACGTGCGACCCAACCCCGAACGAGGCAACAGCCGACCCACCTGCGAGCCAGCCCACAGACCACGACGGCGATGGGTTCCCCAACCGCGGCGACAACTGTCCGCTGATTGCCAACCCTGATCAAAAGGACACCGACAAGGACGGCATCGGCGACGCCTGCGACACTCCGGGCCTGGACGCGGGCACCGATTCAGCGGGGCGGCCCATTCCTCCTCGCACCGTGGCCGGCAAAGGCCCGGACGTGCCGGACGGCGAGGAGATCGTCTGTATCAAGGTCCGTTCGATCACGAGCGGCGGGGATCCGAACGTCGTGTTTGGCCCCTGCCAAACGACACTCCCTCCCCTCGTCGGCGGTGTTCCCGAAACGCCCACAATAGGCGCTGCGCCTGGCGCCGCAGCGGCTGCCGCGGGTGGTACCGCAGGCACTCGCGCTGGTGGCAGTGCTGCCGGTGGCGCCGGGGCGCCCGTAACAGGCGTCGGCAGCCTGTCCCCTGTTGGGAGTAGCGTGCCGGCATGGGCGGCTATCGCAGCCGGTTTCGGCGCGGCCGGCGTAATTGGCTCGCTCGGCACAATGGCCTCTCGGTTGATCAAGCGTCGTCGCGATACATAGACCTACGCACAGATGGGTAATCGCCAAGAAGTGAGGCCGGCCCGGTGTACCTTCAATCGCCGAGCGCACCTAGTCGGCTGGACGCTGGCCAGTGCGGGACCCAAGAAAGGAGACGTGTCGTGAGAGCAAAGAGGCTTCTCGTGTCGGCAACGCTAGTCGGAGTCGTTTCTCTCCTGCTCGTCCTCGCCCGCACCGACAAGGCCAACGCAGACTTCAAGCCGGCACTCACCCTCACGGTGACCAACACCCAACCGGAAACGGCCAGCGATTTCCAGATTGACTTTGGGATCAGGGACAAGAAGGACGTTAACTTCGGCGGCGTCGTTACCTTCATCCCACCTGATTGGGGCATCGTACGCGGCGACAAGATACCCATCGGCGAGCCGGTCGGCCAGCTCGACGCCTTGGCCACCCTGGGCCTCATCAACAGCCCCTGCAACCAAGTGCTGGCCGTGCACTTCGACTTCGTCAACGCCACCACCGACAAGTCGTCGACGGTTTCGTTCAAGGACTTGGAATTGGAGGCCGGTAACACAAGCGCTAAGGGTTTCGGCACGAAAGACTTCGCGGAGGACAAGGACGGCAACGGCCTCCTCGACGCGATCGACCACTGGCCCGAGTTCATCGACCGCGTGACCGGCCCGGTCCAGCCGTTCCGTCGTTCGGCCGGCGTTGCCACAGTGGCCGGCATCCCCGTACTGTTGCAGTTCCTCGTCTATAACCCGGGCACCCAGTTCACCCTGCCGACCGAGGACTTCAACCGGCTTCTGCCAAAGGACCCTGCGCTCGGCTTCCCGACGATCGTTCTCCTTCAGGATATAGGTGACCCTCAGATCGAGCCTGAGCCCGGACCGATCACTGACTTCTGCACACCTTTGACTTCAACGAACATCTCTTTCGGTAAGGTGTACGACGCCGACCACGACGGCACGGACAACAAGCATGACAGCTGCCCGTATGACCCGCACCCGGTCCTGGGCACTCACGACGCTGACTTCGACTTCCTTGATAGCCAGTGTGACCCAAACGACAACCCCGACACCGGCAAGAACGAAGACCAGGACGGAGACGGCATTGACAACTTCGCGGACAACTGTCCACTAGTTGCCAACCCTGACCAGAAGGATAGCGACGGTGATGGCATCGGCGACGCTTGTGATAAGAACCCGAACGTGCCGGACGGCGAGCTCGATCTTGGAATGAATCCGCTGGCCGGGAAGTACACATTCACGGTATTCACCGTCGGGCAGCGAGACGCCGATAATGATGGCATCCAAAACAGCGAAGATACCTGCCCCTTTGTGCCAAATAAGGGCGACCCAACGATTCTCAACAGCGGCGACGCCGACGGGGACGGCCTCGATGCCGCTTGCGACCCCAATGACGACCCGCTCAACCGCGGTACAAATACCGACCAGGACGGCGACGGATACCTGAACCGCCAGGACAACTGCCCACTCATCCCGAATGGCCAGGAGAGTAAGGATCAGCCTACCGGCAACCAGCACGATGCGGACCTAGACGGGATCGGTGACGCTTGTGACCCCAACCCGGATACCCCGGATGGAGACCTGCCGGTCAAGACTTTGACCGCCGACGTTACGATAGGCGCAGGGGGTGCAGGCGGCTTCCCGACGAATTGCGCCGACTGTCAGAAACCCGGAGACGACCCCGCACCTAAAGGCGAGGCGTTAAGTGCAAATCCGACGGTCACCAACCAAGACAACGGCTCCAACACAACCACCTATGTCATCATCGGTGGCGCGATCGCGGCAGCCGTAGTCGTCCTCGGCGGCGGCGCAACGCTGCTGCTTCGCCGCGGCCGTTAACGCTCGTTGTGCTTGATCGTCCCAGGCCGGTTGAAGGCGGTCCAGCGGGTCCGGTAGGCGGGCTCCTCCAGCGAGGCGGCGTCGCGCCCTCCGGTCAGCTAGCAGTAAGTGCCATCATCGTGTGGGTGGGAGGCCCTTGCCAGATCCGCCGAATGAGACCCAACAGATGTGAACTCCGTCGATTGGATCGTAACCGTGCCGCTAGCCACAGCTTTTCTCCCGATTGAGTGCGCCACATTCGTCACGTGGCAGTCTGGAGGGTCGTTGTCTTCCTGCTTGGCGAGTCCCATGGGGGAGTTAATCGGCTGGTCAACGGCGGTCCATTGGACGTCTACGCCGATCGTAATGGGAACGCATGGCGGCGAGAACAAATAGTCGCACATAATTCCTTCGATTGTCGCGGTCAGCGAGGCGCCGGTTAGAGACTTGTCGATCGAAAACTGGCTCGAATCGATGACGGCCTCGCCGATTGTCCAGCCAGACGGACTCTGCTGCATGTAAATATTCGCCTCGCACGTCGGGCTGCCACGCGGAAGCTCGTCTCGGCAACCTGCCGAAACGTACGCCGGAGGAAATGTGTCATCGAAGACGAGCTCGGCGGATGCGCTAGCGGTCTCTACGTGAAGTGGTTGTTCTGCGCTGGCCGCATCGCCGGAGCCAACGACGGCGAAAATCAGCACGCCAACAGCAATAACAAACGTCCGGCCCTGCATGGCGCCCCTTCTTGCGATCGCGTCATCCCTTCGCCGTCTCAAACTGTATCACCGAGAGCGAGGCAACGCTCGATAGCGAATGTTAGAATTTCGCTCGTGAAGCGGACAAGGTTCGGGCAACTGAGCGCTCAGGCGGCTCGCGCTCGAAGTTTGCGGCACTGTTATTCTGAGCGCCGACCACATCCTTCCACGACGTGAACGCCGCTCCGCGAAGGAATCTGCCGGGGGGCGGGGTGTGAACGGCGCTGCTGACCGGGACCTCTTCGCTCACGCAACGCGCTGCTGTCATTCTGAGCGCTGGCCACATCCTTCCACTACGTGAACGCCTCTCCCGCGAATGAATCGGTCGTGGGCGCCGTGTGAACCGCGTTGCTAACCTGGAAGCGGTTCTCTGCTCACCCCGTGAGCACCCACTCCTCCCCCGCTCGCTTCACCCTTCTCTCCGCCTCCAGCTTCGCCAGGTGCGCTTCGATCTGCCGCAGTGCCATCGGCACGATCCGCCGGTCCAGCTCCATGTAGATCGCCGAAAGCATCGCCTTCGGCGTCGTCTTCCCATCCGCGAGCAGCTTCAGCACCTGTTCTTCACGCTCGTGCCGGTGGTCGATCAGCTCCTGTAGCTTGCGCCGCACGTCGAGCACCGCCTGCCCATGGCCGGGCAGCATCACCGCGCAGTCATACCCCTTCAGCCGCTCGAGCGACCGCAAATAGAGCGCCATGTCGCCGTGCGGCGGCGGCGAGATCGCGACCGTGCCCAGCCCGAGCGCGGTGTCGCCCGTGAACAGCGCCTTCTCCTCACGCAGGTACAAGCACACCGAACCTAGCGTGTGCCCCGGCGTATGAACGACGTCGACCGTCAGCCCGCCAACCTTGATCGTATCGCCGTCAGCCACGCGCGCGTCCGGCCCGGCCTCGGCCGCCTGCTTCCGAAACGCCTCGACCCGCTCCGCCAGCTCCTTCTGCTCCGAAAGCACCTCGATATCCTGCGGCACCGCCGCCTGCCAGTTCTGCAGGAAGTCCACTTCCTCGCCGTGCAGCACAACCTCCGCGCCCGTCTCGGCTCGCAACTGCGACGCCCCGCTCGAGTGGTCGAAATGGTGGTGCGTCAGCACGATCCGCCGCACCTTCACGTCGGCTCGCTCCCGCAGGAACTCCACCCGCGTCTGCACGGACTTCTCGTCCCCAAACCCGCTGTCGATCAGCGCCCCTTCCCCTCCGTCGTGCACAAGGAAAACGTTCGGCGCCTGCGGCCCCGTATAGAACGAAGGCTCCGCCGGAATCAATTGGACGTGCGGCGTTATTTCCATGAGATTGTCATTCTGAGCCCCCGTCCGCAGCACCGGGTATGCCTGCGAATACAATCACTCGCATCCGGCACCTCGTCCTTGTGGCGAAGAATCTCGGCGGTCCCGCCTTAAGTGCTGCCTCCGACTATTCACTACTCACCGTTCACTATCTACCTGCCACTCATCTCTCAGCACCGCCATCAGCACCATATCCAGCGGCTTCCCGTATCGCAGCCGGCTCTCTCGCATCACCCCTTCCCGCACGAACCCACACTTCTCGTAGCAGCGAATTCCCCGCGCATTGTCCGCGTCAGTATGCAGGTCTACCCGGCGCAGCCCGAGGTCCTCGAAGCCGTGGCGCAGCACCGTGCGGATCGCATCTGTCCCGTATCCCCGGCTCCAGCACTCCTTCTCGCCGATCGATATCGCCAGCTCGGCGCGCTTGTGGTGCGGGTCCACCTGGAGCAGCCCCAGGTGCCCCACCGGCCGCCCCTCCAGGGTCTCGATCAACCACGCCAGGTTCGGAAACCGCTCTTCCGTCAGCCCAAACCGCCCGCGCACCGACTCAACCGTCGCGTCCGGCCGGTCCGAATGGTGCAGCCAATGACGCACCTCAGGGTCGTTCATCCACCGCACTAGCAACGGAAGATCACTCTCCTCCACCGCCCGCAGCCGCACGGCAGCACCCTCTAGGTTCGAGGCTTGCCTCGCCCCCATGCTCGCACCTCGCACCATGTCTCTGGTCTCCAACCTCTTACCTCGTGCTTCCTACCTCACCCCTGTTCACTACTCACTGTTCACTACTCACTAACCACTCCTCCCGCAGCAGCGCCATCATCACCGTATTCCCGAACTTCCCGTCGATCAGCCGGTGCTGCCTCAGCAGGCCCTCGCTGATAAAGCCGCACTTCTCGTAGCAATGGATCGCCCGAGCGTTCTCCTCGTCCGT
>QHWF01000080.1 GCA_003222455.1 Acidobacteriota bacterium | reverse complement strand
TGCCGTTGATCGAGTGGTCGACGGAATCAGTGAGTTCAGGGACGCGGATCGATCAAGTAGACGTTTGCAGATCCTCGCAGCGTCTCCGACGCACGCGACTTCCGTGACCCACCTGACCTACGCGACCCAGCAAGCCTCCCTGACCCACGGGGCCTCCCCGACGTTCCATGGCCTTCCCGGCCCTCAGTACTTCCTCATCACGCCAACGATGACGCCCTGAATTTGTACGTGCTCAGGGTCCACAAAAATCGGCTGCATCGCCGCATTCGCCGGCTGCAGACGGATCTTGCCCCCGGGTTCGCGATAGAACTTCTTTAACGTCACGTCCGATCCGCGAAGCAATGCGATGACCATTTCGCCGTTCTCCGCGGTCTTCCGGTCCTCGACGACGACGAAGTCGCCGTCGCGAATCTGCTCGTCAATCATCGAGTCGCCGCGGACGCGCAGGACGTACGTGTCGCGTTTGCCCACGAGATCTTCAGGTACCGCGATCGTTTCGTTGGACGCCACGGCTTCAATCGGGAGCCCGGCCGCGACATAGCCGAGCAGCGGCAATTCGATGGCGCGACCGCCCGTGCGAGTCGGCACCATTTCGACCGACCGGCTGCGATTCCAGGCCCGCTTGATGAAACCCTTGTCCTGAAGGTTGGTCAGGTGCTTGTGGACCGTCGCCAGGGAAGAAAGACCGAATCGCCGGCCGATTTCTTCGAGGCTGGGAGCATACCCATGCTGACTGATGAATTCGTTCAGGTAATCGAGGATTTCCCGCTGCCGTTTGGTGAGAGGAAGCATCGTTCGTCTCCTCGTTCAGCTGATGCCGAACGCGTCCCGACGCTCGACTATACGCAAAAGAAAGGCGAAGGTCAACCCGATTTGTCGAATCGGCTGCGAGCAGGACACGTCAAGGCTGATACGATGCGTCCCCCGTGCGGATCCCGTTTCGAATCCCGGGCGCCTCGGAACGACCCTTCGACGTCGTCGGGTTCGGCCTCAACAGCATCGACTTGATCACGGTTGTCGCTGAATATCCAGTCGCGAATACCAAGCAGCGGCTCCAGCGATTCGCCCGGCTGCCGGGCGGCCAGATGGCGACGGCAACCGCCGCCTGCGCGCGTCTGGGCTGGCGCGCACGATACATCGGCAGCTTCGGTGACGACGATTTCGGCGCGTTTTCGAGAGAAAGTCTGACGAGCGCCGGCGTCGACATCAGCGCGGCGAGGACCGTCCCCGGAACCCCGAACCAGTTCGCCATCATCCTCGTTGACGGACGATCCGGCGATCGCACCGTGTTGTGGGATCGCGAACCCGCGCTGATCATGGATGCGGCGGACGTTCCCAGAGACGCCGTCACCTCGGGCCGCATGCTGATGGTTGACTGCCACGAGACGGCGGCCGCCACCCAGGCGGCCCGGTATGCGCGCGCCGCGCAGATCCCGACGATCGTGGACGTGGAAAAAGTGCGTGCGGGCATCGCGGACCTGCTGCAGAACATCGATGCGATTGTGGCTGCTCAGGAGTTTCCGACTGCCTTGACCGGGCACGAGGATCTCGGCCGTGCCCTTCGGACGATTGGCCGCGAGTTCGGCGCGGGCCTCGTCTGTGCGACGCTGGGAAAAGAAGGGAGCCTGACGTGGTGCAACGGACATGAAATCCGCACGCCGGCCTTTCAGGTGGACTGCGTCGACAGCACGGGCGCGGGCGACGTGTTTCGTGGCGCATTTGCGGCGGGCTGCCTGCGCGATCCCGACGATGACCTCGAAGAAGTGCTCATCTATGCCAACGCGGTTGCCGCATTGAATTGCCGCGTGCTGGGCTCCCGTGGCGGTATCCCCACGCCGACCGAAGTCGAGCAGTTGAGGCGCGGCCGGCTGCTCAACCTGAAAAACGGCGCGACGCCACCGGCGGATCAACTGCTAAGATAGCACCGTGCGGGTTTTCATGGTGTCCGTGGCGCTCCTCGCGGCTGCGGCCTTTCTTTCCGCGGATGAACGCTCGTCGAAACGCGATGCCGATCTGCTGAAGCAGAAGGTTGCGACGATCACGGCGTTTCGCGGTCGTCCGTCGAATCAGATCCGGCGCACGTCCGTCACCGAATCCGAGGTGAACGCCTATCTCGGGTACGACGGCCGTTCGCAACTGCCTGCTGGTGTGGTCGATCCGGCGGTGAGCATTCTCGGCACCGGCCGCCTGTCGGGACGGGCCGTCGTGGATCTCGATGCCGTTCGGCGCGCGAAAGCATCCCAGAGCTGGTTCGATCCGAGGAATTATCTGACCGGCAAGTTGCCGGTCACGGCGACGGGCCGGCTGCAGACCAGCAAGGGCGTCGGCCGATTCGAGTTGGAGGCGGCGAGCGTTGGCGGGGTGCCGGTGCCGAAACTGCTGCTGCAGGAAATCGTGAGCTACTACTCACGCACGGCCCAGAACCCTGCCGGCATCAATCTCGACGATCCGTTTGCACTCCCTGCACGGATTCGCGAGATCCAGGTCGAACGAGGTCAAGCCATAATCGTGCAATGACGAGCAAGCGGCTCGACTCGGTTTCGCACCCGCCAGGGACGAACGAGTCGGAGGGCTTTCTTGCCACCCCATTACAATTCCTCAAGGGTGTCGGGCCGCGGCGTGCGGCCGATTTCGAACGTGTCGGCCTCATCACCATCGAGGACCTCCTGTACCGGTTTCCACTCCGGTACGAAGATCGCAGCCGCCTGCAGCCCATTGGCACGCTGAAGCCCGGCCGACCCGCCTCGGTCAGCGGGCGGATCCTCTCGTGCGGCGTTCGATTCACCAGGCGGCGTGGCTTCC
Organism: Acidobacteriota bacterium; assembly: GCA_003222455.1. Classification (GTDB taxonomy): domain Bacteria; phylum Acidobacteriota; class Vicinamibacteria; order Vicinamibacterales; family CAVVIG01; genus QHWF01. The sequence continues at coordinate 4,376 of QHWF01000080.1, read as the reverse complement.
AGATTTTCGAGGCGGTCATCGACGACGGCAGCGGGCCGTTGCGGGTTGTGTGGCTGAATCAGCCGTACCTGAGCGACGTCTTCATGCGCGGGCAGCGGGTTGTCTTGTACGGCAGCGTCGAGATGTACGGCTCGGCGGTTCAGTTGACGAACCCACAATACGAGATCCTCGACGAGGAAGAGGGCGAGACCGTGCACACCGGTCGGATCGTGCCGGTGTATGAGAAAACGGGCGCGGTCACGCCCAGGGTGCAGCGGAACATCGTGTTCGACGCGCTCGAGCGTCTGCCCCCCAGCCTGCCTGAGCCGCTGCCTGACGACATCCCCGCGCGGCTTCAGCTGCCATCGCGGTACGCGGCGCTGCTGGCCACGCACTTTCCTCCGCAGGGCACCTCAATCGACGCGCTGAATCAATTCGGAACGACGGCGCAGCGCCGTCTGATTTTCGAGGAGGCGTTCCTGTTTCAAACGGGCATTGTCGCGCGACGCCGATTCGCCGCGAGCGAACCGAAAGCCTCGCCGATCCGCGTTGACGACCGCATTCGCGAGTCGGCGCGACGCGTGCTGCCATTCCGACTCACGGGCGGGCAGAAACAGGCGCTCAAGGACATCGTGGAGGATCTGCAGCGGCCGCATCCGATGAACCGGCTCCTGCAGGGCGACGTCGGGGCGGGGAAAACGATCGTTGCGCTCGTGGCGGCGCTGGTCGCCATGGAGAACGGCCAGCAGGTGGCGTTCATGGCGCCGACCGAAATCCTGGCCGAACAGCATTTTTTGAATATCTCGCGCCTGCTCCAGGGGTCGCGGTTTCGCGTGGCGCTCCTGACCGGATCGACCACGAGCACGGCACGGCGCGAACAGCTGGCCGAAATCGAGGCCGGGACGATTCATCTGGTCGTCGGCACGCACGCGCTGGTGCAGGGCGACGTGCGGTTCCAGGCGCTGGGGCTGGTCGTGATCGACGAGCAGCACCGGTTTGGCGTGCTGCAGCGCGCAACGTTGCGTGCAAAAGGGCTCCATCCCGACGTGCTCGTCATGACCGCGACCCCGATTCCGCGGACGCTCGCGCTGACCGTCTACGGCGACCTCGACGTGTCGGCCATCCGCGATCTTCCGCCGGGGCGGTTCCCGGTGAAGACGTTCGTCAAGCCCGAGTCGCGCCGCGACGAAGTGTACGCGTTCGTACGGGGGGAACTCGAGGCCGGCCGTCAGGCGTACGTGATCTACCCGCTGGTCGAGGAGTCGGCGAAGCTCGATCTCAAGGCGGCCACCGGGATGGCCGACCATCTGGCCGCCGAGGTCTTCCCCGCGTATCACGTCGGGTTGCTGCACGGCCGCCTGAAGCCGGACGGGAAGGACCGGGTGATGAAGGCGTTCGCCGCGGGCGAGCTGAACCTTCTGGTATCGACCACGGTTGTCGAGGTCGGGATGGACGTTCCAAACGCGAGCGTGATGATTGTGGAGCACGCGGAACGGTTCGGCCTGTCTCAGCTCCACCAGCTGCGCGGCCGCGTCGGCCGCGACCGGCATCAATCGTACTGCTTTCTGCTGTATCAATCGCCGCTGGCAGACGAGGCGCGCGAGCGGCTGCGCGCCATGACCGAAACGACCGACGGATTCGAGATCGCCGAGTACGATCTGCGCCTCCGCGGCCCTGGTGATTTCTTCGGGACGAGGCAGGCCGGCCTGCCTACGTTCCGGATGGTCGATCTCGTGCGGGATCGCGAACTGCTCGAGATCGCCCGGCGCGAAGCGGTCCGATGGTTCGACCGGTCGCCCGCGGCCTCGGCGCAGGTCGGGGAGTTGCTGCAGTCGTGGGAGAATCGGTTCAAATTGATCGAGGTCGGCTAGCGCCTGCGGCCCACAAAGGACACGAAGGAAACCAAGGACACAAAAGCAGGGAATTCCTGTTCAGGGCCGATCCTTTGTGTCCTTCGTATCCTTCGTGTCCTTGGTGTTGAAAAATGACTCATACATGCGGGTGATCGCAGGTTCGCTCAAGGGCCGTCGCTTGAAGACGCCAACCTGGGAGGCGCTGCGGCCGACCGCCGACAAACTGCGAGAAACGCTGTTCAACGTCGTCGCGCCGCGCATCCGCGGTGCGCGCGTGCTCGACGGCTACGCCGGGACCGGGGCGCTGGGCATCGAAGCCATCAGCCGTGGCGCCGCCCAGGTCACGTTCGTCGAGCGTGATCGCCGCGCCCAGGACCTGATCGCGGCCAACCTCGCGCACTGCGGCATCGCCGGCGGCTATGTTATCATCCGCGACAGCTTTGTCCGGGCGCTCTCCGATCTCGACGGCGTGTGGTTTGATCTCGTGCTGCTCGATCCGCCGTACGACCAACCAGCCGACGAGCCGATTGCGGCCGCCGGCAGGTGTCTTGCTCCGGACGGCCTGCTGGTGCTGGAGCATGCCAGGCGGGTCGCCGCTCCGGCTTCGGCCGGTATGCTGGTCCGTACCCGACAACTGATCTCAGGCGACTCTGCATTGTCGATCTTCGAACGCCGTCAGCTTGCGCCGGACCGCTAACCACGATGTCCACCTTCGCGGTGTATCCGGGATCGTTCGATCCGCCGACCAACGGGCATGTCGACATCATCTCGCGCGGCGCGCGGCTGTTCGATCGCATCACGGTCGCGATTCTGGTGAACGCTGAAAAACAGCCCCTGTTCTCCATGGACGAGCGGCTGGAAATTCTTCGGCACGTGTTCAGGGATCAGGCGAATGTCGAGGTGGATACGTTCGACGGTCTGCTCGTCGAGTACCTGGAGCGCCGGCGCGCCCAGGTGATCGTCCGCGGCCTGCGCGCGGTTTCCGACTTCGAGTCCGAGTTTCAGATGGCGCTCATGAACCAGCGGCTGAGCCCGCAGATCGAAACGGTGTTCATGATGCCGGCGGAGCAATACACTTACATCAGCTCGCGTCTCATCAAGGAAGTCTTTTCACTCGGTGGACGCGTTCAAGGCCTCGTGCCCGAGCTCGTCGAAGAGCGTTTGCGCACGAAGGTGATGGCCAAGAGAGAAACATGACGAAACTGGCTGATCGCACGACACGGATCTCGAGCTCGCCGACGATGCAGGTCACCGCCACGGTCGATCGATTGCGCCGCGAAGGCGTCGAGGTGATCGATTTCGGCGCCGGCGAGCCGGACTTTCCGACACCCGCAGCGGTGAAGACGGCGGCCCACACTGCGCTCGACCAGGATTTCACGCGCTACACGCCGCCGTCCGGGATCGTGGAGCTGAAACGCGCGATCTGCGATCGCTATCGCGCCGATTACGGCGTCGAGTACCGGGAATCGGAGGTCATCGTCACCGCGGGCGGCAAGCAGGCGTTGTGCAACACGGCGCTGTCGCTGTTCGGACCGGGCGACGAAATCATCACGCACGCGCCGTACTGGCCCACGCTGACCGAGCAAATCAAGCTCGCCGATGCGTCGCCGGTGCTGGTGCCCACGTACGCCGACGACGGGTTTGCGATTCGGGCCGGCGCCATACTCGATCGGGTCACGACTCGCACGCGCGGCATCATCATCAACTCGCCGTGCAACCCGACCGGCGCGTTGATTTCTGAAAGCGACTTGTCGGCCATTGCCGACGTCGCAGTCGCACAAGGCATCTGGATCGTGGTCGATCTGTGCTACGAGCGGCTCATTTACGACGATGTGCCGCACAATCTCCCGCGCGTGCTGGCGGCGAAATGTCGCGACCTCACGGTCCTGTGCGGCTCGGCGTCCAAGGCGTATGCGATGACCGGCTGGCGGTGCGGCTGGGCGATCGGACCAGCGCCGGTCATTGCGGCCTGCGGTGCGATTCAGAGTCACACCACCTCGAACGTCATGTCAATCAGTCAGAAGGCGGCGGTCGCGGCGTTGACCGGATCGCAGGCGCCCGTGACGGCGATGCTCGACGAATACCGGAAGCGGCGCGATCAGCTGTGCACGTGGCTGGCGGCCGACGCGCGGCTCCGCTGCCAGAAACCGGCCGGCGCGTTTTATCTGTTCATCGACGTTGGCGATCTCCTGTCGGTGGACGGCCTCCGCACGTCGCTCGATCTGGCCGACGCCCTGTTGAAGGAAGCGCGTGTGGCGGTCACGCCGGGGGAAGCGTTCGACGCGCCCGGTTTCATTCGCATTTCGTACGCGACGTCCCTGGACATCCTCCGCGAAGGCACCAACCGTCTGCTCGAGTTCGTCAAGGCGCACCAAGGAGAGCCGGCCGCCGCGAGCTGAACGGGAGCATCCAGGAGCGTCCGAGTAACCGACGCCGCCACGCGGCACGACGTTCAACGCAGAAACCGCGGAACTCGCAGAACAACATCGGTTTCTCTGCGGGTTCTGCGAGTTCTGCGTTGATCGTCGTGGCCGGTGCACGCCT
>QHWF01000079.1 GCA_003222455.1 Acidobacteriota bacterium | reverse complement strand
GGCCGCTTTCCGTTTCTGGTCCTGGACGCCGCGCGCGGCGCCGGCCATGACGTCACGGTCATCGCGCTGAAGGAAGAAACGTTTCCGGATCTTGCCGCCGCGGCCGCCCGATCACCTGCCGCGCCGGTGCACTGGATCTCGCTCGGTCAGCTCGGACGGTGCATCAGCCTGCTCAAAGACGCCGGTGTGGAGAAGGCGGTCATGGCCGGCCAGGTCAAACATACGCGGCTGTTTGCCGACATCGTGCCCGACATGACACTGCTTGGCGTCCTGCTGCGCCTGAAAGCGAAGAACACCGACGCGCTCATCTCGGGGGTCGCCGACCTGCTCCGCGACCAGGGCATCGACTTGATCGATTCGACCGCCTTTCTCTCGTCGCTGCTCGCCCGGCCGGGCGTCCTGACCGCCCGGGCGCCGGACGAGGCGCAGCAGGCGGATCTCGACTTCGGCTATCGTGTCGCCGATACGGTCGCCGGTCTCGACATCGGCCAGACGATTGCGGTCAAGTCGTCCGCGGTCGTGGCCGTCGAAGCCATGGAGGGCACCGACGCCGTGATCGCGCGCGCCGGCCAGCTCGCCGGCAGCGGCGTGCGCATCGTGAAGGTGGCTAAACCGAATCAGGACATGCGTTTCGACGTGCCGGTGATTGGCGTTTCGACGATTGAGGCCATGAGCGCGGCGGGGGCCGACGTGCTGTCGATCGACGCCGGCAAGACGCTCATCATCGACGGCGAGGCGGTCTTCGTGGCGGCGGACGAGGCTGGCATTTGCGTGGTAGGTCGGCCCGGGCAGCGTGGCTGATCTCACCAACAGCCTCTCACGAAGTCACGAAGGCCCCCGAAGGGCACGAAGTCCTGTTGTTGTTAAGATGCTTCGTGTTCTTCGGTAACGTCGTGGCTTCGTGATGAGCCGTTACTGCTGATCGGGGCTGATCCTTCATGCCTCTGCGCGTCGCCGTGATCGGCGTTGGTCATCTCGGACGGCACCACGCCCGTCTACTCGCCGCGCTGCCGGACGTCACCCTGGCCGCGGTTGTCGACACGAACACCGCCCGGGCCGACGAGATCGCGGCGGCGAACCGGACGCAGGCGGCGTACGATTACCGCGACGTGCTCGGCCGCATCGACGCCGTGACGCTGGCGGTGCCGACCCTGATTCATCACGAGATTGCCGTACCGTTTCTCGAGGCGGGAATCCCGGTCCTGGTGGAGAAACCGATCGCGCGCACGCTGGCTGAAGCCGACGCGATGATTTCCGCCGCCCTCCGAGCCGGTGTCCCGCTCGCCGTCGGGCACACGGAACGATTCAACCCCGCGGTCGCGGCTGCCCGCCCGGTCCTGACCGATCCGCGATTCATCGAAGTCCATCGCCTCGGCACGTTTCCCGAGCGCAGCCTCGACATCGACGTGGTGTTCGATCTGATGATCCACGATCTGGACGTCCTGCTGTCGCTGGTGCGCTCGCGCATCGAATCGATCGAGGCCGTCGGCGTGCCCGTCCTGACCGATCGGGTAGACATCGCCAACGCGCGGTTGCGATTCGCGAACGGATGCATCGCGAACCTCACCGCGAGCCGGATCAGCCGCGAGCGCGTCCGGAAAATCCGCTTCTTTCAGCCCGCGACGTATCTCTCCATTGACTATGCGACGCAGAAGGTCGATGTGTGGAAACTGACCAGGAACGGCGGACCGATGCCCGCCATCGAGGGCGGCGAAATCGAGGTCGCGAACGAAGAGCCGCTCGCGCGCGAGCTGGCGGACTTCGTCGACGCCATCGTGCGCCGCCGCCCGCCGCTCGTGACCGGCGAGGCCGGCCGCCGCGCGCTTGCCCTGGCGCAGCAGATCGCCGGCGCCATTGGCCACGGTGGTATGAAGAACTAGAGGAGCGCGTCGCCCCCAGCTTATCCTTTGCTCCTGACGATGTACGCTGACCTGAACGAGTTCGTCGCCGATCTCGACCGCCGCCGCCTGCTTGCACGCGTGACGGAGCCGGTCAATCCGCATCTCGAAATTTCCGCGGTCACCGACCGCGCGTGCAAAGCGGCGCGGGGCGGACCCGCGTTGCTGTTCGAGCAGCCCACCGGTTACGAGATGCCGGTCGTCACGAACCTCTATGGGTCGACCGAGCGCATGGGCCTGGCGCTCAATGTGAATACCCTTGACGATCTCGCGAAAACGATCGACGAGCTGATGACGCCGCAGATGCCCGAGGGCGTGATGGATGCGCTCAAGATGCTGCCGCTCGTCGGACGGCTGCGCGACCTCGTGCCGAAGACGGTCAAGGATGCGCCATGCCACGAGATCGTTCAGCGTGACGGCACACTGGACGCCCTCCCGATCCTGACATGCTGGCCGCAGGACGGCGGCAAGTACATCACGTTCCCCTTGGTCTTCACGAAGGATCCGGAAACCGGTACGCGAAATATCGGGGCGTACCGAATGCAGGTGTTCGACGGGCGCACCACCGGCATGCACTGGCAGCGGCACAAGGGCGCCGCCCAGCACTATCGCGTCGCCGAACGCCTGGGACGGCGTCTCGATGTGGCCGTCGCGCTCGGTCCGGAGCCGGTCCTGCCGTACTGCGCGACAGCGCCCATGCCGGAGGGACTCGACGAGCTGCTGCTCGCGGGATTTCTCGCCAGACGGCGGATCGAGATGGTTGCCTGCGTAACGGTCGATCTCGAAGTGCCCGCGAGCTCGCAGATCGTCCTCGAAGGGTACGTTGATCCCGGTGAACGCCGGCGGGAAGGTCCCTTCGGCGACCACACGGGCCTGTATTCACGGCCCGACGACTATCCTGTCTTTCACCTCACGTGCGTCACACAACGCAAACGCCCCATCTACCTGACGACGGTCGTCGGCGTGCCGCCGATGGAGGACTATTATCTCGGTCTGGCCAGCGAGCGCATCTTCCTGCCGATGATCCGGAAAACTTTGCCGGAAATCGTCGACATGCACTTTCCGGCCGAAGGGATCTTTCACAATCTCGTCATCGTGTCGATCGATAAACGGTATCCGGGCCACGCGCGCAAGATCATGAATGCCTTCTGGGGACTGGGGCAGCTGATGTTCTCGAAAACGATCGTCGTCGTGGACAAAGACGTCGACGTGCAGGACGTCAGCCAGGTGGCGTGGATCGCCGGCACGCACATGGATCCGCTGCGCGATATCCAGATGACCAGAGGACCGTTGGACGATCTGGACGATGCCGCGGAGTTGCCGGCGTACGGGGGGAAGATGGGGATCGACGCGACGAGGAAGTGGGCGTCGGAAGGATATCCACGCGCATGGCCAGAGCGCGTGACCGCGACCGAGGCGGTGAGCCGCCGGGCTGGCGAGATCTTCGCGCGCCTCCGGTATCTTGCCTAGCAGGCTGCTGAAAAACGCAGCCTGAACTTGCAAGTGTCAAGTTTCAAGTCTCAACTACCGAGAATTTGGCGGGATTTCGGCGGCTCTGACTTGAGCCTTGTTACTTGAAACTTCAGGTTGCTGGCTTTTTCAGCAACCTGCTAGGAGCTTGTCCGACTAACTGACGCCGCCGCACGCCACGACAGTCAACGCAGAAACGGCAGAACTCGCAGAACCACGTGGGGTCCGGCTTCAGCCGGATTGGAAGAAATCCGCCTAAAGGTGGGCGCCACATATCTCTGCGGGTTCCGCGAGCTCTGTGTTGATCGTCGTGGCTCGAGCGAACGTCACGATCCAACGCAGAGGCCCAGCCTTCGCTCGGCGGGACTTGATCGAGCTACGGCCTGGCAGGTCCAAAGAACGCAAAGAAAGACAGTGTGTTCCTCGCGGCCTTCGCGCCTGCCAACCGAAGCTCGCTGAATCGCGGTCGAGCGAAGGTTGGGCCTTTGCGTTCCAGGGAGAGCGAGTCAGTCGGACACGCTCCTACGGGGCTTCTCAGCGCCTGCGTGCGCGGGATCGGCCGGAACGGCTGGTGGAACGCCTCGCGCGTGAGCGATCGGCGGCGTGGGCACGCGGCTTGAGGCGTTTGGCCGTCGCGCCGACGGTCGAACCCGCCCACCGCGTTCCGCGCTCCAGCACGCGGCCCACGCCGATGCGCCCCTGCCACTCTTGGCCGGCGCGCTTGTTGACGGATCCTTCCGCGATGCTCGTCAGCTTCTTGTCGGCGGCTTTTTCTTCTTTCAGGTTCTGCTCCAGGAGCTTCGCAACGGCCCGCTCGCCGACGACCTGGGCGTACGTGCGCACGGTGCCATAGCTCGCGATCTCGTAATGCTCGACCTTCTGCGCGGCCGTGATCAGCATGGCGTCCTGCAGCGCGCCGGGCCCGCCGCTTTTCATCAGGTGTTCTCCCTCTTCGATCAATCCTTCCATGGCTTCACACGTGCTTCCGTCGGGCTTCTCTCCCAGTTGCCGGAGCGCCTGCGTCACCCGGCGCTGGTGCGTGCGAGTTTGCGCCAGGTGGGTTTTGAATGCGGCCTTCAACTCGCGTGACGCGGCACGCTGCGCCATCTGCGGCAAGGCTTCGATCAACTGCTGTTCCGCATTGTGTAAGTCGTTCAGTTCTTCAACGAGATGTTCACGGAGTGACGTGACAGTTGCCATCTGAACCTCCGGGCGCAGCCGTGCACAATGAGTGCCACGCGTACTGCTCGGACGGTGCCATTAACTGTATGCTGCCTGCAGCGCAACTGCAGCGATCGCATGCAGCGCGCCTGCGCTGGTTCACGAGCCGTTACCGGCCTGATCGACGCACAACCGCAGAGCCGCGCCTCGGCTCCACTTCCCGATCGCCAGCCAGCACGAGATTCAGATCGACTGGACCGGACGATTGGGCGTCGGTCGCACGGAGATTTCTGCGAACGGTCGATTTTAGGCGAGAATCATGTAACGCGCCTTTTGCATGGCGGTTGGGGTATGGTGACCGAAACCGTAACGAACTCGTTTCTCCAGCGGCTCATCGGGGCAGCTGCGCTCGACGTGGCGATCTACGAAGAAGTCGAAGCCGATCCTTCGGCGATGGGTCAGGCATTCACCATCGTGGTACTGTCGAGCCTTGCGGCCGGATTCGGCGCCAGCGGATTGAACGGCGCATCGATCGCCAACATTGGCTTCATCAGCATCGTGGCGCTCATCGCCTGGGCCGCCTGGGCGTTGATCACGTTCGAAATTGGCGCCCGCCTGATGCCCGAGCCACAGACCCGCGTCGACTTGGGTCAACTGATGCGAACGATCGGATTCGCGGCAACGCCCGGCCTGCTTCGCGTGCTCGGTGCGATCCCAGGAGTGACGATTCCGGCGTTCGCCATTACCGCCATCTGGATGCTGGCGACAATGATCGTGGCCGTTCGTCAGGCGCTCGACTATACGAGCACCGCCCGCGCGGTTGCCGTGTGTCTTCTCGGCTGGCTCCTTGCCGGCGCCATGGCCGTCGCGCTTGGTCTGGTCTTCGGGCCGACGCTTTCCTGATGCGGCGCGAGGTGGAGACCCAGTGGCGCCGGCGGATCGCCAGGGCCAACCGCCGCCGCCGTGGAACCGCAAAGGCCGCGAAGGCCGCAAAGAAATCCTGTCTGACTTTGCGTCCTTTGCGACCTCTGCGTTCGATCGTGATGTTCTCTGGGCCGAATGGATTCTGCGCCTCTGATAAAATCAACATATGCCCGTGTCCGACGCGGAGCTCGCATTGCTCGCGGTGTCTCACGACATCGTCAGCATCGGGATGCAAGCCGACGAGGTGCGCCGTGCGCGTCACGGCACACGGACGACCTTCGTGCGCGTGGCGCAGATTGCCGCCGATCCCGGCGCTCCCATCTTGGCCTTGCCGGCGGCGGGTGAGATGTGCATCACGGGAACGCCGGCCAGCCGCGCCGCCGCGATCGAGCGAGTCCGGCAAGTCGCAACTGCCGCCGGCAACATCCCGGTGTCGGCTTTTTCGCTCGCCGATCTCGAGCAGCTGGCGGTCGCCGAGGGGATCGGTCTGCGCGTGCTCCTGGAAGATCTGCGTGCCGCCGGCCTCGAGTTGATCGCCGACGCGCCGATCGATCGCCTCCGCGATGCGCGACGATCGATTGAGGAAGTGAACATTGCCGGTCTCGTGCTCGCGCGTCTGACCATCCATCAGGATCGCTCACCGGATCCGCTTTCGGTGTTCAAGGCGGTCGCGACGCTGCAGCGGGCAGTGGGCGTCGTCCGCGCCTTCGCGCCATTGCCGCGCGCCATCGATGCCGCGCGGCCGACGACGGGATACGAGGACGTGAAGCGGGTGGCGCTGGCGCGGATTGTCGCAGACAGCGTGCCGTCGATACAGGTCGACTGGTCGCTCTACGGTCCCAAACTTGCACAGGTCGCGCTGACTGTCGGCGCCGACGATGTGGATCGGGTGTCGCCGGAAGACGATCAGACAGCAGGGCCGCGCCGCGCGCCTCTCGAAGAAATCCGTCGAAACATCCGCGCCGCGGGTCTGGAGCCGGTCGAGCGGAACGGCCGCTTCGATATCGTAAGACCATTCGAATCGCCCCGCGTGATGTCGAGCGCGGCCGGCGGTGGGGCAGCGCACGACGAGCGGGCGCGGTGAGCCGATCCACACGTGTACGGGTAGGCGCCGTCGGCTATCTCAATGCGCGTCCGCTCGTTTACGGTCTGGAGCGGTCGGCCCGCTTCGACGTCCGCTACGACGTGCCGTCGGAATGTGCGCGGCTCCTGCACGATGACGCCATCGACATCGGGTTGATTCCGTCCATCGAGTACCTTCGCGGTGGTCCCTATGCCATCGTGCCCGATCTGGCAATCGCCTCGCGGGGACCGGTTGCGTCGGTGTTGTTGTACGTGACGAGACCGATCGATCACGTGCGATCGATCGCCATGGACACGAGCTCGCGTACCTCCGTGGCGCTCGCTCGCGTGCTGTGCGCGCGGTTGTTCAAGATTCAACCCGTCATCGATGCGCGCGGACCCGACTTGCCCGACATGCTGTCGCGGTGTGATGCCGCGCTGATCATCGGGGACAATGCCTTGTTCCTTGATCCGCGTTCAGTCCGGCTGCAGGCGCACATTTCCGTTGATGCCGGCCGGTGGAACGACGCGGCCGCTTTTGCCCTTCCGGCGGACGCCGGCGCCGAGACGCCAATCCAGGCGATCGACCTCGGCGATGCGTGGACGCGCATGACCGGCCTTCCCTTCGTCTATGCATTCTGGGCCGGGCGGCCGGGTGTGTTGACCGCGCAGGACGTCGCGGCCCTGACGGGAGTTGCAGTTTTTTGAAGCGCAGACCTAGCAGGTCGCTGAAAAAGGTGCCGACCTGAAGTTAAAACTGAAAAGCTAAAACAGAAAAGTGCGATTTTCCGCCTGCTTTTGACTTTTCTGTTTTAACTTTTCACTTCAGGCTGCGTTCTTCAGCAGCCTGCTAGTGTGTTCCGCGCGTTCTGCGTTGATCGTCGTGGCTGGCTGAAAAAACACGAGTCGACGATGACGAGATGAGTATCGAGCAGATCGCGGCGAAGGTCCGGTCCGGCGAGCGCGTGCGCGCCGAAGAGGCACTCGATCTGTACCGTCACGCGCCGACGCCGGTGCTGGGGCGGCTGGCCGACTCGGTTCGCGCGCGGAAGCATCCCGGCGGCATCGTGACGTACATCATTGACCGCAACGTCAATTACACGAACGTGTGCGTCGCGAAATGCAACTTCTGTGCGTTCTACCGGCCGGTCGGATCCGCCGAAGGCTACGTGCTCGGGTTCGAGGAACTGTTCCGGAAAATCGACGAGACGATTGCCGTCGGCGGCGTACAGCTCCTGTTACAGGGCGGACACAATCCGGATCTGCCGCTGACGTGGTACGAAGACCTGTTCCGCGCCATCAAGGGCCGGTATCCGGCCTTCAAGCTTCACGCGCTGTCACCGCCCGAAGTGATTCACCTTTCCCGTCTCTCGCAGCTGCCCGTGGCCGACATTATCGATCGGCTGAAGGCCGCCGGCCTCGACAGCATTCCCGGCGGCGGTGCCGAGATCCTTGTCGACCGGGTGCGCCGGCTGCTGCACTGTTACGGCAAGGCGACGGCCGACGAGTGGCTCGACGTGATGCGCCAGGCGCATCGCGCCGGGCTCCGGACCACCGCGACCATGATGTACGGCACCGTGGAGACCGACGAAGAACGACTCGAGCATCTGCTGCGGCTGCGTGCGCTGCAGGATGAGACCGGCGGCTTCACGGCGTTCATCACCTGGAGCTATCAGCCGTCACACACCGAGCTCGGTGGCGTCGAGGCGACCGGCGTCGACTACCTGCGGACGCTCGCGATCGCGAGAATCGTGCTCGACAACTTCGACAACCTGCAGGCGTCCTGGGTCACCCAGGGCGGCAAGGTTGGTCAGTTGAGCCTCGCGTACGGCGCCAACGACATGGGCAGCGTCATGATCGAAGAAAACGTCGTGCGCGCCGCGGGCGCGGCGTACTGCATGGACGAAGTCGAAATCGTGCGGAACATCGAAGATGCGGGGTTCGTGCCCATGCGGCGGAACATGCACTACGAGCAGCTCGGCGATCCGATGTTCCGCCAGCGCGACGTACCGCGCATGCTGGAGCTCGCCACGGCGCGCGCCGCCGGCGAGGCCACCATTCCCGCGGAGCTGCGTCTGTATCCGGCGCGGAGCCGCCTGCTCAAGGCTCAACGCTCAAGTCTCGAGTCTCAAGATAAAACGTGATCGAGTTGATGAACTGTCAAGTCTCAACGCTGGAGCCGCGCTGCCGGAGGCAGCGGCGCGGGCAACGCTCAGCGGCCCTGCGTGCGTGGGCAGATGACACCTGAGAGTTGAAAGTTGCGACTTGCGACTTGACAGTTGAAGTTGATGGTCCATTACCATGCCGCCTGGATCGCGCCGATCATCGGTCCGCCCATGCGCGACGCCTGGGTGACAATCGACCGTGGACGGGTTGTGGCCACGAGCACGCGATCGCCGG
>QHWF01000078.1 GCA_003222455.1 Acidobacteriota bacterium | reverse complement strand
GACGCTCGGCATGGGAGGTCGTCATGACAGCGCTGTCCGCATTGTGGCTTCCGATTCTGCTGTCGGCTGTTTTCGTGTTCATGGCGAGCTCACTCATTCACATGGTGTTGCCCTGGCACAAGAGCGACTACCCGAAACTGCCGAACGAGCAAAAGGTGATGGACGCCTTGCGCCCGCTCGCTCTTGCGCCCGGCGACTACATGATCCCGCGGCCGTCCAGCCGGCAGGAAATGCAGTCGCCCGAATTTGCCGCGAAGATGAAGGCTGGCCCGGTGATGGTGCTCACCGTCATGCCCAACGGCGCGATGTCGATGCGGCGGAATCTGGGCCTCTGGTTCCTGTACTGCGTGGCCGTCGGTCTGTTCGCGGCCTACGTGGCCGGCCGCGCACTGCCGCCCGGCGCCGTTTACCTGCGGGCGTTCCGCTTTGCCGGAGCGACCGCCTTCATCGGATACGCCGTGGCACTCTGGCAGATGTCCATCTGGTATCGACGCGCCTGGTCCACGACGATCAAGGCAACGGTCGACGGATTGATCTACGCGCTCCTGACGGCCGGAACGTTCGGCTGGCTGTGGCCGCGCTGAGAGCGTGGCTGGCTATGGACGAAGAAGAGCGAGGAACGGCGTGAGGTTGCCCTGTGCCGCGGCCTCGTCGAGGAGTGCCCGCCATACGTCGACGCGCGCGAGCTGATCCTGCACCTCGGCCTGCGCGAGCAGACTCTGCGCGTCGGCGACTTCGATGATGCTCGTCAGGCCCGCTTGATAGCGGGCACGCGCCTGGGATTCACTCTGCTGCGCGGCCGCGAGCTGCACGGGCGTGTTCGCCGCGATCGCCCGGGCGGTCTGCACCATCACCGCGGCCGCCTGCTGCTGGCTCGCGATGGTCAGAAGCGCTTCGTCGTAGAGGGCGGCTTCCACGCGTTCGGACGCCGCGGCCGCCGCCTTGCGTGCGCGCAGGCTGGTGAAGTCGAACACGTTCGGAAACACGACCTGGACGCCGGCCGCCCAATTGGCGCGATCGAGGCCGAGGCCGTCGGCGCCGCCGTCGAACTGGCCATTCGCATTCGCCCCACTCCCACGGCCGAACACGCTCGACTGCACGTAGACGCGCGGAAGATCCGTGCGCGCGAGCACGTCCTGCTGCGCGCGTACAAGGTCCACCGCCGCCTGGTGGACGTGCGCCAACGGATGCCCGTCCGGCGCAGCCGCCGTCACATCACCAGCGGGCAGCTGCTCGAGCAGCCTTGATGGATCGATCGCCATCTGACGGGTGCCTAAGCCCAGCACCCGCGCCGTAGTGGTCTGCGCCAGCGTCAGCGTCTGCTGCGCCTGGATGAGGCGCGTCTGCGCCGCAGCTCGTTCGGCGTCGGCGCGCGAGGCTTCCGCCCCGGGCCGGAGCTGGTTGTCGACGAGCGTGTGCACGGCGCGCGACAGGATGTCGCGTCGATCGAGGTCGGCCTGGGCCGCGGCCACGGCGCGCTGGGCGGCAACGACGCCCAGGAACGCCGCGCCGACCGCGCTTTGCACGTCGAGGCGGGTCAGCGCTTCCCCCGCGCGGGCTTGTGCCACCGCCGCCTCCGCCTGCCCGACGGCCGCGTGCCGCAGGCCGAAGTCGAACGGCTCCCACGAGAACAGCGCGCCGGTGGCGCTGCCCCAGACGCTCTGCGTGGAGGTGGACGTCAAGACGGGCCCGGACATCGCCGGGATGACGGACTGGGGAAGGATCTGGCCGAAGATGTTATTGGCCGTCGCGCGATTCGACTGCCACAACGAATCGAGCCGAGGCAGATACGCGGCCCTGGCCACGCTGACACCGGCGGTCGATGCGTTCACCCGCTCCAGGGCCGCCCTGACCGTCGGGTAATGGTCCAGCGCGTACTGCATCGCTCGATCGAGCGTAAACGCCGGCGATTCCGGCGGCTGTCCCGCGGCCGCCTGCGCCCAGGCGCTGATCGATCCGGCCAACCCAATCAACAGCGCACCAATGCCCACACGTCGTCGAATCATCGAGAGCCCCGGCCGCGCCACTTACTGGCGCTCGAACATCTCACCAAACAGCTCCTGGACGCGCTGTCGCGCCGTGACGAGCGCCTGGCGGCCCGCCGGCGTGACGCGGTACACGCGGCGATTCCGGCCGCCGTTCAAGGTGACGCGCGACCGCAGGTAGCCCTGGCGTTCCATGCCGTGCAGGATCGGGTACAGCGTGCCGGCGCTCAGCCGGTAGCCGTGCCGTCCGAGCTCGTCGATCATGGCCTGGCCGAAAATCGGACCTTCGGTGGCGTGGTGGAGAATGTGAAGACGGATCAGCCCGGTATAAAGATTCCGATCCAGCATCGTCAATCTATCGTAAAGCGATATCCGGATTCGATAACGAATGTCGAAGGTACTGCCGGCGCAGGCGGTTGTCAATCGTTCGTGCGCGGCGCTTTGATGAACGGCAGGAGGGAGGCCGAGGGGAACTGAAAACTGAGAGCTCGGAATGGGCAACGGGGCCGAATTCCTTGACGTTCTCAGTTTTCAGGTTTCAGTTTTTGCGCCCGATCAACCGTGGGCGGACTGCTGTGCGAACTGCTTGAAGAATTCCGCCGCCCGCTGGTCGATTTCCGTGCGCGTCAGGTCTTCTTTACGCGTGGCGATCGTCCACGAGTACCCATGCGGATCGCTGACCGTGCCGCAGCGGTCCCCCCAGAACTGATTCGCCATCGGCATGCGCACCTGCGCGCCCGCGCCGACGGCGCGGTTGAACAGCGCATCGCTGTCTTCGACGTAGATCCACAGCGACACCGGCGATCCGCCCAAGGCCAGCGGCCCCTTGCCGCCCATCATGGCGTCGTTCACCATGATGCGCGAATCGCCGATGCGGAGCTCGGCGTGCATGATCTTGCCGTCGGGCCCGGTGCTGCGCGACACCTCCTCAGCGCCGAGTCCCTGCTTCCACCAGCCGATTGCCTTTGCCGCGTTGTCGAGAGCGAGCTGCGGCGTAATGGTGTGAAACCCCTCGGGCACGGCTCGTTTCGCGTTGGCCATGTGCAGACCTCCTCAAGGTTGAATGTCAGGAAGCCCTCACTATGTGCGGATCGCGTGGCGGAATGCAAGCCCGTACTCCATAATCTCTCTGGGACCGTTCATAGACGGAAGGAGCCAGCCAGTGACGACCGTCACGCCATCACAACACGTGGATCCAGTGTGCGGCATGACCGTCGACTCCGACACCGCGGCTGGAACGGTGCATCACAACGGCACCGACTACTACTTCTGCAGCCCGGGCTGTGTGGAACGGTTCAAGGCATCGCCCGACACTTTTTTCACGCCGTCAACGCCAGTTACGCCCGCCGACAGGCACGACCGGACCTACGTCTGCCCGATGGATCCGGAAGTCCGGCAGCAAGGCCCCGGCGCCTGTCCAAAGTGCGGAATGGCGCTCGAACCCGACTTGTCTGATCCGGCCGCGCTGTTCACGGTCGAGTACACCTGTCCGATGCACCCGCAGATTGTCCGCGATCGACCGGGTTCCTGTCCGATCTGCGGCATGGCCCTCGAGCCGCGGACGGTCGGGATCGATGACGCGCCGAATCCGGAACTGGTTCAGATGACGCGCCGGTTCTGGATCGGCGCAGCCCTGGCCGCCCCCGTGTTCGTTCTCACGATGACCGGCATGGCGCCCGGCCTGCGCACACGCCTTTTCAGCATGCAAGCCGAAAACTGGATCGGCCTCGTCTGCTCGACGCCAGTCGTGCTCTGGGCCGGATGGCCGTTCTTTCAGCGGGCGTGGGCGTCGATCGTCAATCGCAGTCCGAACATGTTCACGCTGATCGGGATGGGCGTCGGCGCCTCATATGTCTACAGCGCGCTCGGCACGCTCGCGCCCGCTCTCTTTCCAGAGGGATTCCGGGAGCACGGGGTCGTGCCCACGTATTTCGACACCGCGGCCGCGATCACGGTGCTCGTGCTGCTGGGGCAGGTGCTCGAACTGCGCGCGCGCAGCCGCACGAGTGCGGCCATCAAAGAGCTTCTGGGACTGGCGGCGAGAACCGCCCGCCTCGTGCGAGGCGGCCAGGAAGTGGACGTGCCGATCACGAGTGTGCAGGTCGGGGATGTGTGTCGCGTGCGTCCCGGCGAGAAGATCCCGGTGGACGGCATCGTCATCGAAGGGCGAAGCGCGGTCGACGAATCGATGGTCACCGGCGAGTCCATTCCGGCGGAAAAAGAGACGGGCAGCCGCGTCACCGGCGGCACGATCAACAGCACGGGAACGTTTCTGATGCGGACCGAACGCGTGGGCGCCGACACGCTGCTGGCGCAAATCGTACGGATGGTCGGCGAAGCGCAACGCAGCCGTGCCCCGATTCAACGCCTGGCAGACGTCATCGCCGCCTGGTTCGTTCCGGCCGTCGTCGGCGTGGCGGTCCTCGCCTTCGTTGTCTGGAGCGCAGTCGGGCCGGAACCTCGACTCGCTCATGCGCTGGTCACGGCCGTCGCGGTCCTGATCATCGCCTGCCCGTGTGCACTCGGCCTCGCCACGCCGATGGCGATCATGGTGGGCACGGGTCGCGGCGCCACGGCGGGCGTCCTGGTGAAGAATGCCGAAGCGCTCGAACGTCTCGAGAAGGTCGACACGCTGGTCATCGACAAGACCGGCACCTTGACCGAAGGCAAACCCAGGCTCACGAGCGTGGAGGTGTTGGACGACACCTCCGACCTGGAAGCGCTCGGATCAGCAGCCGCGCTCGAGCAGGGCAGCGAACACTCGCTGGCGGCGGCCATCATCGGCGGTGCGCGTGATCGTGGCGCCACGATACCGGCGGTGGAAGATTTCTCCGCAGAACCGGGGCGCGGCGTGCGCGGCCGCGTCGGCGGGCGCCTCGTCGTCCTCGGCAATGCGCGAATGATGAGCGACGAGGGGATTGACGTTTCCGCCGCCAACAGTCGGGCGGACGTTCTCCGCGCGTCGGCGCAAACCGTCATGTTTCTCGCCATCGACGGCAGGCTGGCGGCGTTAATCGGTGTGGCCGATCCGATCAAGCCGTCGTCGCGCGACGCCATCCGCCAACTGCACGCCGAGGGCCTGCGCATCGTCATGCTGACCGGCGACAATCAGGCCACGGCCGCTGCCGTGGCGCGGGAGCTTGGTCTCGACGATGTGCGCGCCGGGGTGCTGCCGCAGGAGAAACGCGCGGTCATCCGGCAGCTGCAACGCGACGGACACGTCGTGGCGATGGCGGGTGACGGCATCAACGACGCACCTGCGCTCGCCGAGGCGTCTGTCGGCATCGCGATGGGCACCGGAGCCGATGTCGCGATTGAAAGCGCGGGCGTCACGCTCATCAAGGGCGATCTGGGCGGCATCGTGCGCGCCCGCCGGCTCAGTCGCGCGACGCTGCGCAACATCAGACAGAACCTCTTCCTGGCGTTCGTCTACAACGCTATCGGCGTGCCGATTGCGGCAGGCGTGCTGTACCCGCTGACCGGCACGCGGATCAGTCCGATCTGGGCGAGCGCCGCGATGACGTTCAGCTCGGTCTCGGTGATCGGCAACGCGCTCCGGCTCCGCCGGGTCAGACTCTAGTAGCGAACGTCGAACGTCACGATCGAACGCAGAGGCCGCAAAGGACGCAAAGAAGAACTATATTTCTTCGCGGCCTTCGCGGCCTTCGCGGCCTTCGCGGCCTTCGCGGCCTTCGCGTTCCACGGCGATGCTGGTTCGTCGGACACGCTCCTAACCCTCTCCTAACCCAGGAGGTCGCATGGTGACCGATCCCGTGTGCAGGATGCAGATCGACGAGAAGAAAGCTGCCGGCACGAGCGAGTACAAGGGGAAGACATATTATTTCTGCGCGCTCTCGTGCAAAACGCGATTCGACCAGGATCCCGAGAAATTCACGAAGCAGCAGTAGCCCTGGCCAGAACGGCGCGACCTCGACGAAGCTCGAAGAGCGGAGTCGGGTCGGCGAGGCGCGCCGTAGCGCAAAGCGCGCAGGCGGCAGCCGGATTGGAAGAAATCCGCCTGAAGGCGGACGTCACGTGTCTCTGCGGGTTCCGGGAAGCCTGCGTTGATCGTCGTGGCTCGAGACGACCGGCATGCTTGACGCGCCGCCGGCTTCGGCGAGTATCATCGCAAGAATGCGCAGCTTAGCAGCCCGTGGTGAGAGTCCAGCGTTGCACCGAGGGCGGCGATGCGCCCGGCTGGCAAGGCGCGACGAGCGAGAATACCGGGAGTATTTGAACGAGGAGCAACGCAGCCAGCCGGGATGCAGCGCCGGCCGAATGCAGCTGGAGTTTCACCACGGGCTGTTAGCCGTGCTCGCCGTCGCAGCCGCTGCGTGGAGCGTCGCGGCCGGCGCTCCAGACGGTTCCTCGCGCGCGCCACTCGTGGTCGAACGGCGTGTTCCGGACGGCGGCATACAGCCGCAGGCGGCCGTCGACGACCACGGAACCGTCCATCTGATTTACTTTCGAGGCGATCCGTCGCACGGGGACGTGTTTTACGTCCGCTCCACTGATGGCGGGACCACATTTTCGCCGGCGATTCAAGTCAATCATCAGCCGGGCAGCGCAATTGCGACCGGCAGCGTGCGCGGTGCGCAAATCGCAGTCGGTCGAAACGGACGCGTCCATGTCGCGTGGAACGGATCCGGTGCCGCGTTGCCCAAGGCACCGTCCGGTGTCGGTCCGCTGCTGTACGCACGCCTGAACGACTCGGGCGCCGCCTTCGAACCGGAGCGCAACATCATTCGACAGGCGTACGGCATCGACGGTGGGAGCACCGTCACGGCAGATGGCGCCGGCCACGTGTACGTCGTATGGCACGCGCCGGCATCAGGTGAAAAAGGCGAAGAGCACCGGCGCGTCTGGGTCGCGCGGTCGTCGAACGAAGGCAAGACGTTCGACGATGAAACCGCGGCGTCGCAGCCGTCCACGGGTGCGTGCGGCTGCTGCGGGCTTGGCGCATTCGCCGACAGCCGCGCAACGCTGTATCTGCTCTATCGCTCCGCTTCGGAGATCGATCGGTGGCAGGTCGGCGCGTGCGTGATGAGCACGCAGGCCTTTGCGGAAGGCCCGTCGGGCGTGTTGACGGGCTGGGAAACGCAAGGCCAGGTGTACTTCGGCCAGATCGATTCGACGAACGGCCAGGTCTCGCACGTCACCGCGGGCCCCGGTCCGGATCGCACCCGGAAGCATCCGGCGCTCGCCATCGACTCCGAAGGCCGGGTGCTCTTCGCCTGGACCGAAGGCACTGCCTGGAACAAGGGCGGCTCCGCAGCCTGGCAGATGTTCGACAGCGCGGGTCGGACCGTCGCAGAACCCGGACGGGCGGATGGTGTGGTGCCGATCTGGGGACTGGTCAGTGCGTACGCGCGCCCCGGCGGAGGATTTGCTGTCGTCTATTAGGAGCGTGTCCGACTGATTGGCGCCGCCACACGGCACTACGATCAACGCAGAAACCGCAGAACTCGCAGAACAAAACCACCTTTCTCTGCGAGTTCCGCGAGTTCTGCGTTGATCGTCGTGGCTGCGTTGATCGTCGTGGCTGGCGGGAATGCATCTACGCGGGCAACATGTGTGCCTGCGAGTGACGTGGCTGATTCTGATGCCGGGCGGCCCGATACGCGCGCAGCCGTGCCGCATCCGCCAACATCTCTCCGGCCCAGCGGTATGTGTTGAACTCGGCGACGATCGACCGCATGATCCGCATGCGCTCCGACTGTTCCTTGTCGCCCATCGTCAACGCCTCGGCCAGCGCGTGCGCGGCATCATCGATCGCGCAGGGGTTTACTATCAACGCGCCGGCGAGCTCCCGGGCCGCACCGGTGAATTCGCTGAGAACCAGCACGCCGCGGTCGTCATCCCGCGCCGAAACGAATTCCTTCGCGACCAGGTTCATGCCGTCGTGAAGGCTGCCGACGTAGCAGAGATCGGCGGCACGATACAATCGGTAGATGTCCGCCGGCTCGTGATGCGATTCGAGCAGGATGATCGGACGGTAGCCGTTTCGGCCAAAGCGGCCGTTGATGCGATGGGCGGTGTCGAGCAGCCGCGATCGGACCCTCTGATAAGGCGGCAGACACTCCCGGCTCGGCTCGGCAATCTGGACGAACACGAACCGCTCCCGGAATTCCGGGTGCGATTCGAGCAATTGTTCGACCGCAAGAAACTTCTCGTTGATCCCCTTCGTGTAGTCCAGTCGATCGATGCCGACACCGAGGCGAACGTCCGGTGGCAATTGCAGCTGGCGCCTGACGTCCGCGCGGCAGGTTTCGATGGGAGGCGACTGGCGCGTCCAGCGACTCGGCCACTCGACCGACACGGGATAGACGCGAACCATGGTCCGCCGGCCGGCGTAGGTGATGGCGTTGCGCCCGCGGTTGACGTCCGCGTCGAGCGAACGTTCCACCGTATCGACGAAGCTCCGGCAATCGCCCGGGGTCTGGAAGCCGACGATGCTGCTGCCCAGAAGACCTTCGAGCAACGGCCGGCCCCAGGGACAGCTGGCGAACTCGCGCGGCGCCGGCCACGGAATGTGCCAGAACGCGACGATGGTACTGAACGGGAGCCGGGCGCGGATTACGCGGGGCGCGATCGCGAAATGGTAATCCTGAACCAGAATCAGCGGAGTCTCGCCCTCCACTTCTTCACAGACGGCTTCGGCGAATCGCGCGTTGACCGTTCGATACATCGCGAAGTCGGCCGATCGGAAAACGGGTTGCACGTGCGCACGATGGCACAGGGGCCACAGGCCTTCGTTGGCGAACCCGTAGTAATACCCGCGCTCCTCGTGCTCGTCGAGCCAGACGCGTCGGAGCCTGTACAGAGGATTGGCGGGCGGCACGTCCAGCCCGTCGCGCCGAAGGAGGACGTCGCGGTCGGCGATGCCGGCACCGTGTGCCACCCATACTCCGGAACAGGCTTGTACCAGCGGTTCAAGGGCAGTGACCAGTCCGCTGGCTGAGCGTCTGACGATAATGCGGCCATCCGATGCACGGTCGTGTCGGAAGGGCTCGCGGTTGGCGAGGACGACAATGGATTCTCCACCGTAGAACGTTGCGAGCCACCGGCGCAATCGTTCTGCGCTCCAGACCGGACGCACGTTCAGTTCTGGCAGTCTCAGCATCTCGCCTTTAGCAGCACTTACCGACGACGCGGTGGACGCGGAGGCTAACAGCCTGGCCTCCGTGTCCACCGTGTGGGATCGTCATCGGCGCCGGTTATTCAGACCCGCTCCTGTCAACCAAGATCCGCCGAACGGCGACGCCCCCTTTCACTTGTCCGGTTCGAAGCGGAGCTTCGTGACACTCAGTAGACAACGGCGACCGCCCGGGGAACCATCCGGTTGAGGGGGGACATGTGGGCTTTTGCCCGGGGAGTGCGTCATCGAGCCTGGCGCCGGTCCGTTGCTGCTGTCCTCTCCCCTATTGGCAGGATGCCCTCGGCCGGGCGACACGGGGTAGTCTTTAGCTGAACGGGGAGAGGACCGTTCGGAGGTGCGTGATGCGGTTCACGTCGTGGCCGGTGGCGGCGATCGGCGTTGGGAGTCTCCTGTTGCTGATTGCCGTGTCGATGCTCGCCGCATCGCGCAAGGCACAGGAGATCTACACACAACTCGATCAGCTCAACACACACCATCGCAATGTGGACATCGAGCTCCGGCGCCTGCGGTCCGACGTCAATCTCTCCGGCGTGTTTGTGCGGGACTACCTTCTCGACATCGCGCGCGAGCATGCCCCGGAGTACCGCCAGAGCCTGGCCGAGTTCCGAAAGACGAACATGGCGACAGTGGCGGAGCTCCGCAACCTGGCCGAGCCACACGCGGATCACATTCTCAGCCTGCAGGCGAAGCTCGATGACTATTGGCAGACGTTCGATCCGTTGTTCGACTGGACACCTGGCGAGAAGATTTTCCGCAGCGCCAGCTTTCTGCGCAGCGAGGTGGTTCCGAGGCGCGAGGCGGTGCTGGCGATCGCGCAGGAGATCGAGGAGCTGAACAACGCCAACCTTGCCGAGCAGCGCGCCGAAGTGACCCGGCGGCACGCCGCATTCCGCAATGATCTCCTCCGGCTGCTCTGGGAAAGCCTTCTGCTTGGCGTCGTCGTGGCGCTGGCGGTGGTGTCGCGCTTGCGCGTGCTCGAGCGTCGGTCGGCCGAGCAGCGGTCGATCGCCCAGGAGGCGGAGCGCCAGATGCGCCAGCTCTCGCAGCGGCTGGTCGCGACGCAGGAAGAAGAGCGGAAGAATCTGTCACGTGAGCTGCACGACCACATTGCGCAAGTGCTCACCGCGTTGCGCATCGAGCTCGGCCGGATCGAGCGAACGAGGCCGCCGGCGGACACGCGGCTCGGCGCGGCCGTGGTCGAATCGCGACACCTGGTGGACCAGATGTTTCGAACCGTTCGCGATCTCGCGCTCGGCCTTCGGCCCAGCATGCTGGACGATTTCGGCCTGCAGCCGGCGCTCGAGTGGCACGTGCGCGATTTCACCCGCCGTTACGGCGTCGACGTCGATCTGCAGATGCACGGCGACTTCGACGTCCTGCCGGACCGCTATCGGACGTGCGTCTATCGAGCGATCCAGGAGGCGCTGACCAATTGTGTCCGGCACGCGAAGTCCCGCACGATCAAAGTGAGCGTGACCGGCCACGACGATCGGCTCGACGTGTCGGTGATCGATGACGGGATCGGTTTCGATCCCGCGCGGCGCCGCGATGGCCTGGGTCTGCGTGGGATTGAAGAGCGGGTCAAGGAACTGCACGGCACGATGATCATCGGCAGCGCGGCGGGCGAAGGCACCGCGCTCACGATCCAGCTGCCGCTGCCGGCCACCGTCACGGAGGCACCGCTTGCGCGTGCTGCTGGCTGACGACCACGGCATCGTGCGCCGAGGATTGAGGAGCCTGCTCGAAGAGGCTGGCCTTTCGGTCGTGGCCGAAGCCGCCGACGGCCTGGAGGCGGTGCGGCTCGTCGAGGAGCATCGGCCCGATCTGCTGATTGTAGACATCGGTATGCCGAAACTGAGCGGCATCGAGGTCGCGGCCCGGGCCCAGAAGCTCGATCGACCGCCTGGCGTCATCATCCTGAGCATGCATTCCGACGAGTCCTACATCATTCGCGCGCTCGCGGCGGGCGCCCGCGCGTATCTGCTGAAGGATGCGACCGATGAAGATCTGCTCCCCGCCGTCCGCGCCGTCGCCTCCGGCAGACCGTTCTTCAGTCCCGCGGTCACCGCCGTCCTCATCGAGGACTACATGCGCACGCTGCAGAAACGCGGGCTGACCGACTCGTATCATCTGCTGACCGACCGCGAGAAGGAGGTCCTTCATCTGCTGGCCGAAGGACGTTCGAACAAGGAAGTCGCCACGCTGCTCGACCTCGGCGTGTCGACGGTCGAGACCCATCGAGCAAATCTCATGCAGAAACTCAATCTGCATAACACGGCCGAAATCGTGCTCTACGCCGTCCGGAAGGGAATTATCGTGTGACGTCACCGGACGTCAGCGGCAACTGGAGCGGGAGGGTTTATGCAAGCTGAGGACGGAACGCTGATCCGGGTGCAGACTGAATGGAACGGGTGGCGAAGTGCCGAGGTGCGACTGAACGATGTGCATGATGTCCATTGGTTCCAACCGGACCGGGCACCGCGCCCGATGGTTCACGGATACATTTCCTGCGCGAGCATCGTCGAAGGAGACATTCCGCACGACTGTGAACTCACGTCAGGCCCCCATCGCCTGCTCGTCTGCGTGCTCAAGAGGCATACGACACCGGGTGCCTACGCGGAGCTCACGCGACGCGCCGGCGATCAGCGATTGGTGGCAGCGAACCGAATGCCGGCGCCGGAAACTCTTGAAGGAGCGAATCGCTAGGAGCAGGTCTGACTAATGAGGCCGCCACACGGCACGACATTCAACGCAGAATCCGCAGAACTCGTAGAACAACGTGGGGTCCGGCTTTAGCGGCTCACGCGATGCCCATCGCGCTGCACCACGTCAGAAACTGGTTCGATTCGTCGGGTGCGCGCACGACCTCCGTTGGGCTCTCAGTATTAGCCGTGGCGGGTCCTGTCCGCGAACAGCCCCGTCCGGGTGCTCGGCGAAAAGCGCTTGTCACGGCTGACGCCTCCGCGCCCGGCGGGGCGGGGCCCCCAACGCGGCAGCCGCGTTGGGGTGCCGAGGCGGCCCCGTTCGCGGCCACCCGCGAGAGGCTAATGTGACCGGCTTGCCGCATCTGGTCGGCACGTGAAGACGTCAGTTTCTTGGGAGCCCAGTGGCCGCCGCGACGGCACCAGACAGCAAGGAACTTGGCTCCCGTGAGCAGGAGTTCCTTACGAGCCGGATTGGAAGAAATCCGCCTGAAGGCGGACGCCACGTGTCTCTGCGGGTTCCGCGAGTTCTGAG
>QHWF01000077.1 GCA_003222455.1 Acidobacteriota bacterium | reverse complement strand
CCGCAGGCGCTGATTATTGCTGCGCGGAGGGGTCGTTGGTTTAACAACAAGACTGGTCGATTTCTTCGCCGGGTTCCCGAAGGCATGAGACGATCGGCCTGCGCTTCGGCGTAGCGGAGCGCTCCCGGCAAGAACATCTGAATCTACATCTTCCGGATCGATCTCCTCTGAGGGGTGACGACGTGCTGCTTGCGATCCTTTTAATCTGCGTACTGCTTCCCACTTCGGCTGCTCTGGCTCAGAGTTCCGATTCGGGCCGGCACGCCTTCGTCAGCCGCTGCGCCGGATGCCACGGCAGCGACGGCAACGGCGGCGAGCTCGGTCCGGCCATCGCGGCGCGTGTCCCGTCGCGGACGGACGAGGATCTCACGTCTCTGTTCAAGCAGGGACTGCCGGCCTCCGGCATGCCCGCGTTTCCGAGCATGAGCGACACGGAAACCGGCGAGCTGATCCGCTACGTGCGCGGGTTGCGACCGCGCACCGGCTCGGGACCTGTCCGGGCCACGATCCCGTTGACGGAGGGCGGGTCCTCAATCAAAGCGCGCTCGACCTGCAATTGCTGGGTGACGACCGCAGCATCCACCTGCTCCGCAAGAGCGGCGGCCGGTATCGAGCCGTCACCTCGCAGGCCGACTGGCCCAGTTACAACGGCCAGACGAGCGGCAGCCGGTACAGCCCGCTCGCCGAGATCACGACGAGCAACGTGCCCCGCACCGTGCCCAAGTGGATCTTCAGCCTGCCCAACACCTCACGCCTGCAGGCAACGCCCGTCGTCGTCAACGGCGTGATGTATGTCACCAGCGCCAACGAGTGCTATGCGCTCGACGCCGGTGCTGGTCGTCAAATCTGGCACTACCAGCGTCCGCGCACCAAGGGCCTGGTCGGCAACGCTGCCGGCGGCATCAACCGGGGCGTGGCGGTCGCGGGCGACCGGGTGTTCATGGTCACCGACCACGCGCATCTCATCGCGCTGAACCGGTTCACCGGTGCGCTGCTGTGGGAAATCGAGATGGCCGACTGGCACCAGAATTACAACGCGACGGGTGCGCCGCTCGCCGTGGGCCGCCTGGTCGTGACCGGGACGTCGGGAGGCGATGAAGGGGTGCGCGGCTTCATCGCCGCATTCGATCAGGTGACCGGCAAGGAAGTCTGGCGCTTCTGGACCGTTCCGCGGCCGGGTGAGCCGAAGGCCGAAACCTGGCAGGGAAAAGGCATCGCGCACCCGGGCGCGACCGCCTGGTTGACCGGCACCTACGATCCGGAGCTGGACACGGTGTACTGGCCGACGGGCAATCCGTCTCCCGATCTGATCGGGGACGACCGCGGCGGCGACAATCTCTATTCCGATTCGATTGTGGCGCTGGACGCGAAAACCGGTACGTTGAAGTGGCACTTTCAATTCACGCCGCACGATGTGTGGGACTACGACGCGCAGGAGACGCCGGCGTTGATCGATGCCACGTGGCAGAACCGGCCGCGCAAGCTGCTGGTGCAGGCCAACCGCAACGGGTACTTCTACGTGCTGGACCGCACCGACGGCAGGTTCCTGTTGGGCAAGCAGTACGCGAGCAACATCACCTGGGCCCGCGGCCTCACGCCCGAGGGGCGGCCGATTATCGTGCCCGACATGGAGCCGTCGCTCGAGGGCAAACGCGTGTGCCCGTCGCTCGAAGGGGCGTCGAACTGGTACTCCACGTCGTTCAATCCGGCGACCGGGTTGTACTACGTACAGACCAACGACAAGTGCGGCGTGTTCACGCGGACGCCGATGGAGTGGCAGGCCGGGAAGGGCTTCATGGGTGGTTCGTTCAAACAGGCGCCGGGCGAGCCGGCCCAACGAATCCTGCGCGCGATCGACATTCAGACGGGGAGCATCGTCTGGGAGCTGCCGCAGACCGGCGCGGTCGATTCGTGGGGAGGCACCTTGAGCACCGCGGGCGGGCTCGTCATCTTCGGCGACGACAGCGGCGCGCTGATGGCGGCCGATGCCGCAACTGGAAAACCGCTGTGGAGTTTTCAGACGAGCCAGATCTGGAAAGCGTCGCCGATGACCTACATGTTCGACCACCAGCAGTATTTCGCGGTAGCCGCCGGACCGAACATCATCGCCTTTGGTTTGCCGGAGGACAGGCCGGATTAACGGTTCCCACGCAGGAGTGCGTAGCACGCTGCGATCGTCAGTGCGCAGCACGGTGCAGCGGCAGTGCCGAGCACTCTACGGCGTCAGTTCCCGTAGCACCTTGCAGCGTCGGTCCCAGCACTCTGCAGCGTCAGTTCCGAGCACGCTGCGGCGTCAGATCCCGGGCGCGCTGCTGCGTCAGTGCCGAACGTCACCGTCGTCTCAGGATCACGTCGACGAGGCGCTGGTACTCGCCGCCAAAATGGTGGCCGTCGCCGATCGTGATCGTCCTGATGTTCGGACCCTTGAGCGAAGGACATGCGGAGTCGGATTCGCCTTCGCCCTGCACGCAGGTCACCGGGAGGGACAGCTTCTCGATTTCCGGCACCGTTCGATAGGCGGTGGCTTTCGATCCGCCAAGCCACTCGGCCACGTGGAACTCGAACGATGCGGTCGGTCCGGGACCGAGAAGCGTCACGTCTGCGACGCGCTGCCTGACGTCCGGGGGCAGCCGCGTGATGAGAAAAGGCAGGACTTCGGCGCCGAACGAGTACCCGATGAGAATGACGCGCCGCTTGTTCCACGCGCTCGTGTAGCGCCCGATGACGCGCGCCAGATCCGCCGCCGCCTGCTCCGGAGTTTTCGGCGACCAGAAGTAGCGCAGCGAGCTCCAGCCGGCGGTCGGCACACCCGCGGCCGCCAGACCCGCGGCCACGCTCTTATCGAGCTCCGCCCACCCGCCGTCGCCGGTCAGCAGCACTGCCATCACGTCGCGGGTAGATGGAGCGGCAGCCGGCACTTCGATGAGCGACAGATCGGACGTGTCGGGAATCGGCGAGCGGGGCGTCTCCGCCGGGCGCAGTACCGTCGTCAAAGATCGGTACGCATCGTCGAGCTGCGCTGCCGGGATCGTCCACGCACCGCGGCGACCGGCCGCTGGCAGCGAAATGAAACGGGCCGATCCGGTCGCGGCGGCGAACGCTCGCGCGGATGCCGGCGGACAGGCACGATTGTTCTCTCCTTGAACAACGATCCATGGAATCTTCAGCGCCGGGTACGGCTCGAGCGCATACTTCCATTTACCCGCGGGCTTCGTTTTCAAACCACGGAATTCACACAGCCGGAGGCGCAGCGCGAAGGTGGGGCAGAACCCGATACTCAGCCCCCCGATGAACGTTTCGGCCGGCGCTGAGGCGAGCGCCGCGTAAACGAGCGCGGCGCCCGACTGATAGCCGACGAGCAGCGGCCTCTTATAGGCGGGCAGCTTCAGATGCAGCTGGATGTTGCGCGCAAGCTCCTCGAAATCTCCGGCCGGGTACGTGCAGCCCTCCGACTCCTCGAGTCCTCGCTTCAACGATCGCAGATCGATGCCCACGACCAGCGCACCTCGATCGCGAAGCTGTTCGGCGATGGCGATGATTGCCGGTGTCACACCGCGATCGCCCGAGATGAACAGCACCACCTCGGAGGGCGCCGCGGACGGCTGGTACAGCACCACTTTGCCGAACGTCGGCACCGTGAGCGTGGCGGCCACCGTAAGTACGAAGCCGATCATCTCTTCAACAGAATCTGTCGATAGCCACCCGCCACGAGCGCCGATACGTCGGCGAGGATCTGTGGGAGCCTGAACCCGCCGGGATAGACCAGGTAGCGTGGCTGCCAATCCGGATGAAACTTTTCCTTGTATGCGCGCAACCCCTGAAAGTTGTAAAAGGCGCCTCCGTGTTCGAACAGAAACGATCCGAACCGGCTCCACAGCGGCGCGACCGGCGAGCGTTCGAACCCCGACAGCGGCGCCACGCCGAGCGAGAATCGCTGATATCCGTGCGCCTTTCCCCAGACCATCAGGTTGACGAACAACGACTCCATCACTTCTTTCGGCGCGCCCTCGCGATATCGCATCAAGTCGACCGACAGCTCCACCTGGTTCGGCCCCGCCCAGACGCTGGCGAACGCGACGATTTCACTGCCGCGCTCGATCACCGCGACGGGGAAGCGGGCCAGATAATCGGTCTCGAAGAATCCGAGCGAGAAGCCCTTTTCAGCCGTCGACTTTTCCTTCAGCCACGCATCCGACACGGCGCGCAGCTGCGTCATGACGCCCGAAACCTGTTCGCGATCGACGATGCGGAACGTGGCCCCTGCCTTGTCGAGGTATCTCAGGGCCTGACGATGCTTCGACGCGCGTCCGCCCTCCAGAGTAAACGAAGCCAGGTCCACGACAGCTTCTTCGCCGAGCTTCACGAACGTCAGCCCGAAGTCGGCGTAGCGATGGAGGTGGTCCTTGCCGACTTCGTAGAAGACCGGGATGCCGCCGAAATCATCGCATTTTTCGAGAAACAGACGGATGAGCGTGCTCGCGCGATCGGGCGATCCAACCGGGTCGCCAAGCGCCACCCACGTGCGCCCCTGCACACCGTACATGATGAATGCGCCGCGATCGTCATCGAACAGGATGGCTTTGTCGCGCAGGAAGACCAGATTGGGATACGTGGCGGTCTGCGCCCTGATGGCGGTTGCCGCGGCGGCGAGATCGTCATCGGTCGGCTCGTCGGCCTCGTGGGGCGCATGCGCCAGGAGCCGGGCGAATGCAAACAGCAGCAGCAGGACGGCGGCGCCGACCGATCCGCGCAGGAAGCGCGACGCGTCGGCCGACAATTCGAACTGCCACCACAGCTCGTTCGAGTAATCGACGTGCTTGTACGCGAACCCGCCAAGCCAGATGGAGGCGCCGACCGCGCCGGCCACCGCCAGCATCCATCCGAAGGAGAATCGTGTATCGAAGAACGCGGCGCGCCGATCGAATGCGGGCCGCGCCCGCCACAGAATGACGAGGACGCCGGCGAGTATCGCCGCTTCCACGTAATCGACGCCCTTCAGCAACGACGCACCGATGCCGAGGGTCATGACCACGGCCGTCAACACATAGGCGGCGTCGAGGCGGCGGGCGAGACCCTGCGACAGCAGCAGCAGCGCCGCCCCGATCACGCTCGTCAGGAAGTGCGAGGCTTCGATGATTCCCAACGGGAGCACCCGTTCGAGGAGCGCGAGACGTTCCGCGGCCGCTGGTGTCGCATTCGAGAACAGCAGCGTCACGCCGGCGAGGAACGTGAACAGCGCCAGGAGCGGCGGCGTGAATTGATCCGTCAGGCGGCCGAGCAGCGCGCTCATCCGTGCCGCCTGCGCGCGCCGCTGGTGCAGCTCGTCGCCGACGAGCGTAACCAGCGCAATCGTCAACGGTGTGAGGTAGTAGACCGCGCGGTACACCAGCAGCGCCGGCAGCACGGTGGCCGAATCGAGGAACGGTCGCAGCACCACCACCAGCGTTCCCTCGAACACGCCGATGCCGCCAGGAACGTGGCTGGCGAGACCGAGCAGTTGCCCGACGACGAATGCGCCGAGCAGGCTCAGAAAGGAGAGCCCACTCGACGGAAGGAGCACGTAGAGCACCGCGGCGGCGAGCATCCAGTCGAACGTGGACACGACCAGTTGCGCGGCGGCCACCGCCGGCCCCGGAAGCGGCAACTCGAGGGCGCGAAAGCGCATCGGCTGGCGGCGAACGATTGGCAGCACGACATACATCACGCTGATTCCCGCCAGTGTCAGTCCGAGCGGAATACCGATCGCGCGTGGGAGGGCGAGCGCGTCCGGCAAGCGACTGGTGGCCAGGCTCAGCCCGCCGAGCAGCAGCAGCCCCAGCCAGAAGGTCGTCGCATACGCGACGATGATGCGCGACAGCTCGCCCGCGGTGACTCCCCATCGCGTGTAGAAGCGATAGCGCACCGAAGCGCCCGAGAGCATCGCAAACCCGACGTTGTTCGCGATGGCATACGCGAGAAAGGAGGCCAGCGCGATCCGATCCCAGCTGAGACGCTTGCCGACGTAGGCAAAGGCCAGGAAGTCGTAGCCGGTGAGGATGGCGTAGTTGAGGGCCGTCAGGAGCAGCGCGAGGGCCAGGCGGCGCGGTGGCGTGGCGAGGACGTCGTGCACGAGCTCGTGCCACGTGACCGCATGCAGCTCGCGGCGCAGGACACCGAGCGCGAGCAGAAACAACGCCAGCCCGATTGCTGCCGGCAGGCCGCGCTTCAGCCGGTCAGCCACCGCGCTCATTTCGGCGCGTGCTGCCTGATCCAGTCGAGCGCTTCGAGAAGCCGCGCATCGAATTCCTGCGTGTTGTTGCTGAAGCGGTGATCGGAGGCATTCACGATCCAGAGGCGCTTCGGTTCGTTGGCGTTGCGCATGACGTGCTGCACGACGTCGATGGGCACGAATTCGTCGTTGGTCGAATGGATGGCGGCGAGCGGCACGGGTGTGACGTTCGCGGCGACCGCGGACGTGCTGAAGGTCGGCTCGTTCGGAACCTTGTGGGTAAAGTAGATGACCGAGTCCTGCCAGCGCCATCCGAGCTCGTTGACGTCGGGCAGCCCGACGCCCAGCACGCCAACGATCACCTGTTTGATGCGCGCGTTCGTTGCGGCGAGCAGCGACAGGCCCGCGCCTTCGGACACGCCGATCAGGACCGGTTTTTTCGAGGTCGTCGCCGCCGCGAGCTGCGCGAGCGCCGCGTAGTCGTCAGCCTCGAGCGTCGGGTCGAGCGTGGTGCGTCCGGAGGTGAAACTGGTGAGGTAGGCCCTCGCGTCGAACCCGACGACATGGAAACCGCGGGCTGAGAGGACGCTCGCAATGTGAGGCGCCAGATGCACCCACCCACCGTCGCCGCTGGTCACGATGACCGGGTCGCCGGACGGCGGTCCATACAGGTGGAGCCTCTGCTCGTGCCCGCGCAGCGCCAGGCTCTGCGTTTGTTGCGCCCATGTCTGCTCGGCCAGCGCAGCCGCAGCCAGCAGGGCCAACACCTGCTTCATGACGTGTGACTATAGACGTTTTTAAATTGCCGGTGCAGGCTTTAGAATTCAGAATTCTGAATTCGGAATTCTGAATTACCCGCCGAAGTACCCCGTGCGGGCCTTCACGACTGCCGATGGGTTTTTCACCCGCACAACCAGCCGCCGCCATTCGCGCCCGCTGCCGGCCTCGATGGCGAGCACATACTGCTGCCGCAGTTCGTCCACCAGACCGGCGGCGACGGTGACGGTTTCCACGAACGTCTTGGTGAAGGCGAAGCGTCCGCCGGTCCATTCCGCCAGATCGCGCAGATCCGCGACGTCGCCGCGCGGGCGCCGATCCACCGATTCCGCCGTCGCGCGCTGATCGAGAGACGGCATCGTCGCCAGCACGTACACCGGCACGTCAATGGAGCCGGCGAGGCTAGAGACCTGTTCAGCGGTCATCTCGCTGCTCGTGTCGGTGCCGTCCGTCAGCACGATGACGGCCTTACGGGCGGCCGTGCGTTCGGCCAAACGCCGCGCTGTGGCCGCCGTCGCGTCGTACAGAGACGTGTTGCCGAACGGCTCGAAATCGGCGAGCCCGTTCTTGAGCGCGCCGAGGTCGGACGTGAGCGCGCGCCGTTCGTGCAGCGACGAATCGAACGTATAGAGGCCGACCTCGTCGTTGCCGTCGTGCAGCTGCGCGAGGAGCGAATCGTATGCCTGACGCGCCATGGCAATCTTGGCGCCGACCGACATGCTGCCGCTCATGTCGACGAGGATGGCGAGACTGAGCGGCGATCGCGAATCGGATCGGATGGACAGCACCGGCCGCAGTTCGCCGTTGTCCCTCACTTCGAAGTCGGCCGGCGTCAAACCCTGTACGATGCGGCCGCGGCCGTCCCGGACCGAAGTCTGGATGGTGACCACGTCGACGGAGCTGCGAAACGTGGTTTGTTCGGCCTGAGGGGGGGCTTGCGCGTGAAGCGAGCCAACGCCGACGCCAACGGCTGC
>QHWF01000076.1 GCA_003222455.1 Acidobacteriota bacterium | reverse complement strand
GATAAACAACATAAATATTGCGAATCTGTCATAACTCAGCAGGAAGCCGCCATGAAGGCACTGTCGTTTGTCGCCATGCTCGGGATTTGCGTTGTCGCGGTGTCCGCATTTGCCTCGTCGACCGTCCGTCAGCCGACGCACGCGAGCGGTTCCGCCGCGACCAGCCCAACCGCCGTCGCCCTGAAGCAGGACATGCGAAAGCTGTGGACGGACCATGTTGGTCTCGAACGGATCCGATGCCGGTCGGATCCATTCATTGACAGATGGAGGGAAATCCATGACGCGGAAACGATTTGCAGCCGGCGGGCTCGCCCTTGCAGCGCTGATCGCCGCATCCGCGCTGAGGCTGGACCGCGCGTCCGGCGCGCAGGCGCCGCCGGGGATGGATCGCGCGGTGACCGACAACGCGCGGCAAATGCTCGACGAAGGACGTCGAGTCTTCCGCTACGAAACGTTCGGCGACGAGGCGTATTGGGGCGACACGTTGAAGCTCCATCGAGCGATCGCCGGGGCAAAGCTTCGCGGCGTGGGCCCTGGCGTGAGTCCCAAGACGGCTCTCAGCGTCGGACTCAAAGTCGATGTCGATGCGGTCCCGGCTCCGGTCGCCGCCGCTCTGAAGGCGGGGAAGGTCGACCTGGATGATCCCGCGTCCACGATGGTCCTGCTCACAGCGAACGCGGTCGTGGGCGTCACGGGCCATTTCGACGGGAGTGGAACGCTGACCTCGCTCGGCGTCCAGTGCGCGTTTTGTCACTCGACCGTTGACGATTCGTTCGCCCCCGGGATCGGTCATCGGCTCGATGGGTGGGCGAATCGTGACCTGAATGTCGGCGCGATCGTCAGCCTCGCGCCGGACTTGAGCGCGCTGACGCGGGCATTGAGCGTCGACGAACCGACCGTCAAGAAGGTCCTCGCGAGCTGGGGTCCGGGGAAGTTCGATGCAGAACTGAATCTGGACGGGAAGGCGTTCCGCCCCGATGGCAAACCCGCCGCCACGCTCATTCCCCCGGCCTTCGGGCTCGCCGGTGTCAACCTGCACACCTGGGGTGGAGGCTGGGGAACGGTGACCTATTGGAACGCGTACGTTGCGAATCTGGAATTGAACGGCCGGGGGAATTTTCTGGACGCGCGGCTGGACAACGCGCAACAGTACCCCGTCGCTGCCAAGCTGCGGCTCGGTCACAAGCAGGCGGCCCAGGACATGGTGACGCCGCACCTGGCGGCGCTGCACTTCTATCAGTTGGCCTTGCCGGTTCCGACCGCCAAGGCGGGGTCCTTCGATGCGACCGCGGCCGAGCGTGGGAAGGGCATGTTTTCAGGCAAGGCGCGGTGTGCAACGTGCCACGTCCCGCCGCTCTTCACGGAACCGGGCTGGAACGTTCACAAGGCGGCAGACATCGGGATCGACGACTTCCAGTCGAACCGATCTCCGGACAAGAGCTATCGAACGGCACCCCTTCGCGCGTTGATGACGCACGCAAAGGGTGGCTTCTATCACGACGGCCGGTTCGCCGACCTCGCCGCGGTTGTCGATCACTACGATCAGTTCTTGAAGCTTTCACTCAGTGACGCGGAGAAGCGGGATCTCATCGAGTACTTGAAGTCGCTCTAGCCAGCGTGAAACGACGCGTGCATGGCGCCGCGCAGCTGCGGCGCCATCAACAAGTACCTCGACTCTGTCATCCGAGAGGAATGGTCACGGTCGTGGCGGTTG
This sequence comes from Acidobacteriota bacterium, assembly GCA_003222455.1. Classification (GTDB taxonomy): domain Bacteria; phylum Acidobacteriota; class Vicinamibacteria; order Vicinamibacterales; family CAVVIG01; genus QHWF01. The sequence goes on along the minus strand of QHWF01000076.1, from coordinate 5,904 downwards.
GTGTCGGCGGCTACTTTCGTCCGACGCGCGTCGCCAGCCAGGGCGATACCGCAGCGGAGCGCCCGTGAGACCGCAGGTGCATGACGACTTGCCACCGCTGCGGTTCAGGAAGAAAGCTAAACGTCGGCATGCCCTTGCGAGTATTGCCGCTCGAGATCTTCCAGAATAGCGCTCCATCACTCTGCGCCTGCACTCGTGACGTCGTCAGATCCGGTCCGCGATCGGTGCCGGTCGCATCGTCGCCATGGCAGATGGTGCAGCGCTGATGAAACACTTTGCTTCCTCCCGCTTCGACATCTGCGCGACCAGCGAGCGGATTGCCTCTGGCGGCTTCCTTCGCAGGTGCAACCCAGCCATCGCTGCGCGGCCGGACGTCACGGGTTTGGCCTGCGGTCGTGACGATCGCGGTGAACAGCAACCCAACACCGAATATGACTGGGGCCCTCATCGACGCCTCCCAATCGGCAACTCATACGCAAACCCGGCGCGGAACAGATAACGGTCGCTGGTCTCGGTCAACCCAAACGCGACGGAGGCTTTCACGCTCGCGCGATCGCCGACGCGCCAGCCCATCACTGGCGCCAGGTAGTGGCGCTGCTCGGCGCGTTCGAAGGCTTCAGTGGAACCCAACCCGCCATACGCTTCCACGCCGACTACGAAGTTCTCCGGACAGACAAGACACGACGTGCCGCGCGCCAGCGTGCCGAGTGAACGCGAGGCGCCGGCGCTGTACCCGAACTCGACCCCTTCGCGCTCGGAGAGATTCTTCTCGAGGATGAAGTTCTCCGATACGTTCCACGCGCCGACGACGCTCGACAGAATGAGCTTGGCCTCCAACTCGTGGGCATGCTGGCGACTGAGTTCCGCGATCGGCCCGAAGTGGAGACTGCCCGCCCCGACGATCTCCTTCTGAATGCGGGAGGCTTCGTTGATGTTCTCGTACTCGACGTAGAGCACCGGTGTGATGCGGTGCTCGTCTCGCAGCGGACGAAACCGATTCTCAAGGCGCCAGCCGGTAAACGCGTGACCATCCCCTGTGGTAGTCACGCCCTCCAGATAGAGCTCCGCCGTCCACCATCCCGTGAGTCCGTACTCCAGCTCGATCCAGGGCGCCGTATAGGAACGACGATCGTGTTTGGGAATGCCGGTGGTCGTCGCGAGGGCGATCTCGAGATTCCCCGGCTCTTCGAGATAGTGGTCGTAGGTCACGAAATACGCTCGTCCCTGCGCCGCCGCCGGTGTGAATTGGAGCAGGGTCAACAGGAGGAGGATTCCTGACAGTCTGCACACAGATCTGCGACTCCTTGTACAGGCGTGCCGCCTGCGAAGGAGCCCGGACGCGTCGGTTTGCGGCAGGGAGGGCTGTCGGCTACACTGCAGCGGAACGTCGCGATCGGGCTCGGGCCAACCGTGATTCGAGGCGGCGTTTCACGCCCGCCAGGTGCCTTCAACACCAGGCGGGCTTTTTTGTGATTGGCGGCCTCGCCGAACAAACAGTGTCATTCAGCCCGCAAATCGTAGCGATTCGAAATCCGACCTGTCAAGTCGGAATTCAACGAAGTGCTCAGCACTAACGTTTCGTTGCGGGCGGAGCGCTGCTGTCCGTTGAAAGGCGCAGCGGAGGCCTGTCCGCGCCACGCCGACGAGGTCCGCCGCTCGGAGTGCTGCAAGCGGACAAGCGCGGAGACGATGATGAACCCCTCACAGCGGCAGGCGCTGCCAGCCGGGCTGCGATTCACTGGTACGAGGCTCACGGCGTCGGCAAGAGGGGACTGAAGATCAAGCGCTTCCTGGATTGACGCTATGAAAGTTCAACAAACAGGTGGTTCGTTCGCGTTCTGCGTGGAAGACCGCCGCGATTCAAAAGGCGATCTGCAGCGAGACCATCCACGGCGCGGCGTTCGATTCGACGAGCGGGCTGACGCCGTCAACGGATCCCGTGATTGCCCTACTCCGCGGAACGGCGATCCGCGGGGCTCATCGAATGCCGGAGGCTACTCCCGACGCACAATCAACACTTCGCGACTTATGGAGATCAATGCGGGCGCGCAGTGCACCTTGAGTCCGGGAACACGGGTTATCCGTCCACTGGTTTGAACAATGTGGCCAGCCGTGCCGCCGCCCTGCAGCCGGGTTTCCGAACCCGACGCTCCAGCCCATTTGCCACGAAGCTCGAGAGTTTGCAGACGCGTAGTGTTGGACCTCGTGAAATGGCGGCAGCTAATATGATTCCGCGCACATGATTGATCCGTCGCGACGGCTCGTGCCGTCGACCGTGCCCGAGGATCATCCGATCCATGACGCCGCCGAAGCCGGCGAGCTGGCGCGCGTACGCGCCTTCCTCGATCAGCAGCCATCGCTCGTTCACGACATCAACCGCGCTGGCGGTCATCCTCTGCACCGTGCGGTCATCGGCGGATCGGCAGATGTGGTGACGCTGCTGCTCGATCGTGGCGCCGACATTCACGCGATTCACGGCGCCGGGGTCGGGTCGTTCGAGGGTTACGCGCCGCAGGATAAACAGCCCATTGACCTGGCGATCTGGGGCGGCCCGCGGCAGGCGCCTCTGTCAAGATGGCGTCGCTACGCCAACGGCCTCACGTGGCTGCTGTGGAGGCGCTGGCGACCGGGCCGCCGCGTGTGGCCCGGCAACGGCAACGTGCCTCTGGCTCGACTGCTCATCGGCCGCGGTGCGACGTACGATCTGACGGTCGCTTCCGCGTTGAACGATCTGGCCGCGGTGCGGTCGATGCTCGACGCCGCCCCCTCACGCATCTCCGAGCAGCGCCCCGACGATCGTCGCCCGCTCTCTGCCGCCGCCGAATTCGGCCGTCTCGACATCGTCCGCCTGCTGCTGGAACGCGGCGCCGACCCGACGTGGCCCGACGCCGATTCGTCCGAGCGCGGCGCCGCCTTGCATGCCGCGGCGGGGCGTGGCGATCGGGAGATGGTCGAACTGCTGCTGAAACATCACGCCGATCCCAACGGTTTCGTCAACGCCAGCGGCAACGCCGTCTATGCCGCGAAGACACCGGAGATCCGAAGACTGCTCGAGGCGCATGGCGGTTTCCTCGATCCGTACGACCTGGTGTGGAAGGGCGAGGACGACGAGGTCATGCGGATCGTGACCGAACGACCCGAGACGGCACTCGCCGGCTGCGGGGGTGTGTTCACGGCCGTCGTGACCTGCGGCCGGCGCAAGCTGATGCGCCGATTACTCGACGCCGGTTTCAAAGTCCATCCGCAGGCCGGCGGGTGCCACTCCTATCTGCTCGAGCGGCCCGATATGCTGCGCGAGTTGCTGACGCGCGGCGGCCTCGATCCGAATTACCCAACGGTTGATGGAGTGACGCTGCTCCATGAGCTGTGCCACAAGGACAGTCGCGGGCGGACGATGGACCATCGGACGGAGTGTGCGGCGATTCTGTTGGAGTTCGGTGCCGATCCGTCACCGAAGGACACGCACGGCGAGACGCCCGTAATGTGGGCGACGAAGCACGCGCTTACGGACATCGCGGGTTTCCTGAAAGCCCGCGGCGCAACCTAGATAGACGAAGCGTGGCTGTGACTGAGAACGCCGCGTATCGGACATCAGCATGTAACCCCCGTAAACGATAGGACTTTATCGAGAGTGACTCGGCGCGAAAGTGCGCGGACGAGCGAGAAGCGGGCCGCCGAGTCACTCTCGATAGAGTCGTTTGAACGAAGCCGCTGGCGTCTGCGGCGAACGCGGTGGATCAGTATGGGCGTTGAATCGTAAAGAGACCGGCGCGGGCGCGGGGATGGGCTGCGGCTGCCGGCGCCTGGTGGTGGCTGGCGAGTATGCCGATGCCAAACCGGACAGAGTGAGGCGCGATGATCGACACGGCGATGTCGACATCGACGGACCGCAGGCACACGTCTCCTGACCGGACCGGAGAGCGATGGTTCGAGGGTGTCGACCGTGTGGAGCGGTCAGGAAGAGTCAAGCGCGAGTCCCTCGATCCAGAGCTGCACGGCGAGTTGGCGTACGGTGAGTCGGTCGACGGCGACCATCATCCCACCGCAGGCAGGACATGCCGGCCAGGACACACGGGTGGACATGTCGTCAACGGAGGTCGTCGACGCCGGCGGTGGCGTCACACCGAGCGCGTGCCGGCAGCGTGGCAGCGCCTCGGTGCGGTAGCGAGGCGCTAAGAAACCGTAGAAGCGAATCCGGACGAAGCCCTTCGGGAGTACGTGGAGGCAGAAGCGGCGGAGGAATTCCTCCGCGCTGAGCGTCATCAGTTGGACGCGACTCCCGTGGCGGTAGTCCTTCCACTGAAATGTCACCTGGTCCTCGGTGACAGCGACAAGCCGATGGTTGGAGATCGCGACCCGGTGGGTGTACCGAGCGAGATAGTGCAGCACGTGACTGGGGCCGCCGCACGGGGGCTTGGCGTAGACGACCCAGTCGTGACGAAAGAGAGTGCGAAGCCACGCGGCAAAGGCGCGCTCGTCGGTGAGTCGCTGGAGGTCGCTCGGCAGCCTGAGGGTCCCGGCGTGAAACGCCTCCCGGAGACCGGCGACGACCTTGGCTCGAAAGATCCGGCTCAGGACCTTGACGGGGAGGAAGAAGGACGGGCGCGCGTGCACCCACCGCGTGCCGTCGGGCGAGAGGCCGCCCGCGGGCACGACGCAGTGCACGTGCGGGTGGTGCAAAAGCGTCTGCCCCCAAGTGTGGAGGACGCTCAGAAAGCCGAGCGCGGCGCCGAGATGCTTCGGCGTGCGTGCAACCTCCAGGAGCGTCGCGGCACTCGCCTGGAAGAGGAGGTCGTACACCACCCGTTTGTTCTGCAAGGCCAGCCGCGCGAGGGCATGCGGGAGGGTAAAGACGACGTGGGCGTACCCGACCGGCAGGAGCTCGCGTTCACGCTCGGCGAGCCACTGGTCACGCGCGTGCGTCAAGCACTTCGGGCAGTGCCGATTGCGGCACGAGTTGAACGAGATGGCGCGATGGCCGCAGGCGGCACATCGATCGAGATGCCCGCCGAGGGCCGCAGTCCGGCAGTGCGCGATCGCGCGAAGCACACGGAGGTGCTGCGCGGTGAGCCAGCCGCGATGGATCTCGATGAAGCGTGTCCCGGATTGGCGAATGATGTCGGCCACCTCAAAGGGTGGCCGGGTCACCGCTTCTGCAGTCGACGCGAGCGACGCGCCGTGTCCGGATCAGAGACCGGCATCGTGTCTAGTGGATTCGTGACCGCGTGCAGGTGACGCCGCGACAGATGCAGGTAGATCACGGTGTGTTCGAGCTTGACGTGAGCGAGCAGCAGCTGGATCGTGCGCAAGTCCGCACCCGCCTCCAGCAGATGGGTCGCGTACGAATGCCGCAAGAGGTGCGCCGAGACCCGTTTCTCAATCTGGGCGCGCGCCGCGGCCGATTGACAGGCATCCCACACCACCTTCGGCGTGATCGGTTTCTCGGCGCGCCAGCCCGCGATCGTGCCCGGAAACAGCCACATCTTCGGCTTCATCCAACGCCAGTACACGCGCAGCGTCTCCAGCAGGGTCTGGCTGAGCGGGACGTATCGATCGCGACCGCCTTTGCCGCGCTCGATGTGAATCAGCATCGACCGACTGTCGATGTTCTTGACCTGCAGGCTCCGCATCTCCGCGTTCCGCATCCCGGTGGAATACAGCACCATCAGCATCGTGCGGTCCGTCAGTGTGCGGGCGGCATCGATCAATCGGGTGACTTCCTCCACCGTCAGGATGGTCGGCAGGCGGCGCGGCACCTTCGGATACGGGATGTCGTCGAGCAGGTACCGCCGCTTCAGTGTCTTCACGAAGAAGAACCGGAGCGCCGAGACATGGAGCTTCACGGTCCGCGGCTCGAGTTTTCGGTCGCGCAGCAGGTACGCCTGATACTCGCGTAGGTGAGCC
>QHWF01000099.1 GCA_003222455.1 Acidobacteriota bacterium | reverse complement strand
GTCCGTCCTACGACCGGGAGCCCGTGGAGACCGCCGAAAAACCAGGGCATCGAACTCCCGGTCCTCGGCTGGCACGAAGTACCCGACGACGATTCCCATCGCTCCTCCACTCAAGCCATGGCCCATCGGGCTGTCGTACGTCGCGGTCACTTTGACCACGTCACCGCGGCTCAGCCGGTAGCCACCATTTGTCGTGAACGAAACGGTAGGCACCGAGAGCATCTGGCCATCGGAGTCGAGCTTGGGCGTGAGTGTTGCGATCGCTTCACTGCGAGTGATGTTTTCGAGCAGCAACCGCCGACCGTAGTCGTGCAGATGACCTCCAACGCCAAGCAGTGTGCCTGTGTAAGGCATCACGAATTCGCCGGTCTTTACGCTCCGCCCCGGCTGCAGATCATAGTCAGTCGGCCCGCAGCCGGTAGCGGCAAACCATGCCGGGTAGTAGTTTCTCAGCGGGCCGTCCGCGACGAGCCGGTATTCGACACGGACCTCGGCATACACGCTGGGAAACCGCGTGGCAGTAGGGTTATGGAACATCGTCCTGACGACGATACGGTCGCCCCGCCTCACCCGGTATCCGAGGCCGGGAAGGGACGGCCATTCCTGCATTTCGCTGCCCGCCGCGAAGATGTACTCCTCGTACCGCGGGCACAGAAAATTGAGCCGCGCCGTGTTGAAGAAATCGATGTGGTGGAGCAGCCGATGCGGCAGTCGCGCACCCAACTCGTCGACGAGGCGCGGACGGTACGCGACGATCCACCCGTCGAACGGGATGGTCAGGAGTGAAATTGGCGGCACCAGATGATGAGCGTGCGGTGGTAGGTCGACTGGGCCGTGCCGTACCGTCAGCACTCGCTCTGCGCGATCATCGTCGACTTGGAGGCGTGTTTCTGCACTGTGATGGTGCTCGTGAGGATTTTGCTGAGCCGGGACAATGGCTGCCGGGTGACAGCACATCAATACGAACACAAGAAAGCACGCAGACTTTTTCATGACTCGTCTTGTCAGGGGCACCGCTTCGCGCGCCGTCAAGCTAACACGCACGGTGGCCGACATTCAATTACTCGCGCCAGCGTTGTCTCTCGACGATGCGTGGCGAGTAGTTCGCGCCGCCCCCGGTCAAATCGGCCGCCTCCGCAGCCTCGCGGTGGTGTTATCGCAACTATTCCTGGTTCTCGCGACGGCCGCGAACGCCCAGCCAGAGGTTCGCGCCGTCATCGAGCCGAATTCGACCACCGCTCGTGCGGAGCAGCCGTCGCATTCGACCCCCCGGGGCGTGCTCGAGGTGGTCTACGACGGTACGACGGACTCGGTCTCCCTTCACGCGCGAGGTACAACGCTCCAAGCCGTTCTCACAGAACTCGGCAGAAAGGCGAATGTGAGCATCGACTTCGCCAAAGAAGCAGATCTGGAAGCTGATGTTTCGGCCACGATTACGAAGGCTCCGCTCGAGCAGGCGTTGCGAACATTGCTTCAGGAGCACAACGCTATCTTTGTCTACTCGAACACCTCCGAGGTGAAGGACCGCCCCGCACCTCGACTCGTTGGACTGACGCTCGTGTCGAGAAAACGAATCGACCGGGACGAAACACGGGGGACACGATACGAGCGTTCGGACACGAGACAGCCGGCGCTCTCCGGAGACAATCATCGCGTCGACAGCACTCGGCTGCTTCAGCGCATCGTGCAAGGCCGACGCGCGGACGTCGAGGCCATCGTCAACGCGCTCGCCTGGGATGAGGAGAGAACAAAGATCGTCGACGCTCTCATCCAGCGACTCGCGGGACCGTTGCCGGTTCCGGAAGGCATCATCTCCGCCTTGAGGCTTCTGGATCCCGATCGGGCGCTCGATACGCTGGCATCACTGCTCGAGCACAGCGACCGACGCGTACGGGCGAACGCGGCCGTGTCGCTCGGACAACTGCGCGACGAACGTGCTGTCGAAGCGCTAACCCGTGCATTGGACGCGACCGACGCAGGGATACGAAGAGCTGCCGCCACGAGCCTTGCGCTCATTGGCGGGCCAGAGGCTACGACCGCGTTGGTCGACGCGTATCTAGCCGCGGATCGCGTCCGAAAACATGCGATATGGCTAGCGATAACCTCGCATGGCGACGCACGTTCGCAACTTATTTTGACGCGCCTGATCCAAGCTGGGCACGAACCATCGCAGCCAGCCGGCGACAAAGCCGGGTCCGGTAGTCAAGGATCCGGCGGTCAGTGACAGGTGGAGGGCCGAAATGACCCCAACGCACTTCGGCGGTGAAATAGGGTATGTGGCTCCCGGCTTCGTGCGCCTCTATCAGACGAGCACGTTGAGTCCGGGCGTGCGTCGTCTGTCGTCGGCACTGAAACGCGTCGTACAGACGGTCGGCGTATCGCTCTTTCTGATCGCCGCCGCAAGCACCCACGCGTTTGCTGGCGCAACTGTAAGTAACGGAACAGTCCAGTTAGGAATCAATGATGCCGGCCATTTGATTCTTGAGACGGCGTCCGTGGGCCTGCGGTATATCCCGACGAATGGTGACGTGTTGTTCCACGGCTGTCTTTGCGAGGGCTGGGGAATCGCGGGCGAGGTCGGCACGACGACGTTCGCGGGCAATGCGCAGTTGGAACAATACGGCGCGACGCCTGTGGGCACCCCCGGCTTGCTGGTTCAGGACGGAACCGGCCCCGTATCTCCTAACGGTTTCATCTCCATTGTAAGGACGTCGGGTGGCCCACTCGAGATCACGCACGAGTTCGGGCCCTCTGCCTCGCCGAATCTCTACAAGATCCTCGTGACCATTCGCAACGTCAGCAGCGGCGAGGCGGCAGTGACCGTCAACAACATTCGCTACCGTCGGGTCATGGACTGGGATGTCCCGCCATCCGTCTTCAATGAGTTTGTCGAGATTCACGTGGAGGGCGCGCTGAGTCTAGAAGCGGCGACAAACGATGGTTTCCGGTCGACGAACCCGAGGGATACCAGAGGCCCGGTATCTAACCCGCCTACCAATAATGAAGTCTATCCGCCAACCACGCTTTTCAATACCTCCGACGATTACTTTGGCGGTCCGAGCGATCAAGGAGCGCTCTTCGATTTCAACTTCGGCTCCCTTGCGGCCGGCGAGTGGACGAGCTTCACGATGTTCTATGGCGCCGCGGCCAACCGCTCGGAAGCCCTCGCCGCGATCCGTGCCGTCGGTGGGGAGGTGTATTCGCTCGGGATCCCGAAGGCCGTTGACGGAACAAAGGGTGTGAACGGCCCGCACGCGTTCATCTTCGCTGCCTTGGGTGTAGGTGGGACTGCCCTTCAAGACCGCGCGCCTGTGGCAACGGCGGACACGATCGCAACTCCGGTTGCGTTCAACGGCTCGCTTACATTCGGTGCGAATACGCTGACAACGAATGATACCGACCCAGACAGCGACAGTGTCACGGTGACGGCCGTTGCGCAGATTGCAGGACTCACGCACGGTACGGTAGTCCTGGCCGACGGCTCCATCACATACACCCCGGATGCGAACTACGGTGGGCCGGCGAGCTTCCAGTACACGATCAGCGACGGCAACGGAAAGACTGCGACCGGGACCGTCAATCTGAGCGTTACCCTGAACCAGCCACCGTTCTTTGACGTAATTCCGAACCAGACCAGTGTTGTCGAGCCCATCCCCATCCAAATTACGGGAGTCAGAAGTGGGCCGGAGGGCGAGGCCCCGCAGAAGGTCACGTTAGCGGCGTTCAGCGAGTCTTCGCTCGTGACGAACATCAAAGTCACCGGGCAGACGCTAACGTACGAGCGGCCGCTGGCGACGCAGGGGGCTAGCGGCACCGCGTCCATCACGGTGGCGGCCCAGGATGATGGCGGAACCATCAATGGCGGCCAGGACACCTTTTCGCGAGATTTCCAGATCAGCTTCCTACGCGACAACTGCCCCGGAGTACCGAATCCGGACCAGTTAGATACAGACGGCGACCTCATCGGAGACGCGTGTGACCCGACGCCGTCGGGCAATAACGCACCGCCTCTCGTACGCGCGGACTTGGCGGGGGCGACGGCGGGATCACCAACCCCGAGCAACTGGGTGCTCCAGCTCGCCCTCACCTTCCATCCCGGGGACGTGACGGGGAATGGTGTTTCGGAGTGCTATTTCCCCGTCGTCGGGCTAGGGAACACGGTTCCTCGCCTGAACGGCAGCCTTCCGGATTCTATCCTCGAGGACGCCGGGCTATCGGTCGATCTGAGCAGCGCAACGCCTGTGATCAACGGCCAGACGCAAATCTGCCCCGGTGATCCGGCCCGAGTCATCACGGTGCCGATTCCGATACATCTCTTCTTCCGGCGGACACTCCAGACGGGGACGCCGACGAGCCCCATCGCCGTGGAGATCAAGTACGCAAATCTTCTCAGCCAGCTCGGCGAAGATGCGGTGACGACGTGGAAGGGAACGAAGGTCGTTACTGACACGTTTGCTCTGGCCGGCCAGGATCAGTGCCCCAGCGTCGGCGGCGGCTTCGCCGGCTGCCCCTTCGCGATCCAGAGCAACATCCGCCTGAACATGATCGATCTCGCGTTGAACACGAGTGACAACCAGCCAAATCCTGGTAGAGGCGTGCACGTTTACGACACCGACGATCCCGCGTTCCGTGCCGCGTACGGTGCAACCCCAGATACGTCGCTGTACGACGACATATGGGAAGGGACAACGGGTCGGGTGGGGACGACGTGCGTCTCGGACCAGAACGGTGATTGCCTCACCGGTCTGACGCGCGCGGGAAATTACCTGGCGATAGCGAAGCACTTTGACGCCGAGAACAAGCGCATCGTCTATCTCGGTCGACCGGTCACCATCAAAGACTTCGGCAAGACGGGACTGGCAACGAAAGGCTTTCAGATCCTTAAGGTGCTCAGGAACGGCGTGTTCGTGGAGTATCGGGCTGCTAAGGACGTCATCGTCATTGTGCCCTGACTGGAAACATGTCGAACAAAGCATCCTGCGAGCCGGGGAAACGAACGAAGCGAGGAAGATGATATGCGAAAGCACTGGCTGACAGGGACCGTCCTTGGCCTCGTCGTCTGGGGAGCCCTTGGGTTAGGTGACGCCCACGCGCAAGTGTACCCCGTCACTCTCAATGTGAGCGGGGGGGTCGCAACCCTTACGACCGATCTTGCGTCTCGGGTTACCCTCACGCTTTCGCCGGCCGACTGGTTACCGAGTCCGACGAATAGCGTCACCATCACCGTGAACGGCGCGGGGCCAGGCACATTGATGGAGCTCGTCTGCCCGCAGGACAACACGTTCACGACGTCGGCGTGCCCAGCGAGAACTGCAACCGACGGAGCATACAACCCGATTTCAGCCAAGCAGCTGCGAACCTCAGCGTATCCGGGCGTCTGCACGAACTACGACGGCGATCCTACTAAGTTCTTCGACACCGACTTCACCCTTACCGGCGCGGTTCTTAACTCCAGGGACTGCGGCGGCATGGCAGCGATCCGTGTCAGGAACACCGGCGTCGTCGGCGAACCAGCCCTGGGTTTCTTTTTCATAGTTCCCAAAGACAGCGACTTCGACGGAATGCCGGATTCGTGGGAGGCCCTTTACTGCTCCACCGGCAACACCTGTCTGGACCCGGCCGAAGATTCAGATAGCGGGCCAGGCCCTCTGGCTGGAGATGGCATCGCTGCCTTTGATGAATACCGGGGATTCAAGGTCGCCGGACAGTACATCCGTACGAACCCGCGGCAGAAAATCAACACCACGGAGAAGCAGAAGGACCTCTTCATCAGTCTGGTGAATCCGGCAGAGCTCGGTGCGACGAGTCTACTCACGACGTTGCCGACGACGCTCCCGCCACTCGCTTCCAGCGATCCCGCGGATCTGTTTCTCAACGTCAAGAGCTTGGTCTCGAACAGCCAGGTCCATGTGCTTTGCTTCACCCCAGGCAGCACGAATACGCCAGGCGCGACGAACAGGACGCCGTGCGACGAATGGGTAGACCGCTTCTCGTACCTGACGATCATTCCGCCGCCTGCGAGTGCCCCCGCAGGAACGGCCGGGATACCACACTTCACGTACAAAGCGGCCGACGGGAGCACGACCAATATAGCGCCGCCGAATGATCGACAGATCACCAAGAACGCTCTCTATCGTGTGCCAGCCGTTCCAAATCCAAAGGGAGTACGGATCTCGGAGTCCCTCGATGCTCCTGCGGCCGTCACGCTGCCACTGGGTGAGTGCGCGACCGGCCCGGCAACCGGAGCCGACGAGTGCATCATCTATACCCAGCGCATAGTCAACGACACGAACACAAAGATCGCTGGCGGCGGCACGAATCCGATCGTGTACTTCAGCTACGAAGGTGGTAGGTGGACGGAGAAGTATCGCGGGACGGGCGCGCCCACCGACCCCGAAAAACAGTTTCTACGCTCGCGGCACATTGAATTCATTCTTGGCCACGAAGCGGCCCACGCGCACCAGCTCACCCCGTTCTATGACTTGACGTACGGCTATCACAATCCCGAGGACGCAGGCGACAACGTCGACGTTCGTATCATGCGAGTGGTCAAGGGCGGCCTCAATAAGTTCTACATCCCAAGGTCGTACAACACGACGAACCAGTCGTGCTTCAGACTATTTCCACTGCTTGATTTGACGGGAACATGTCCGAACCCATAGGGCTGACGAGCGACATGGAGGACGGGACCATGAATCGATACAGCACGATGATAGCTGTCGCCGTAGTTGCTGTACTGCTTTTGGCGCTCGCCGTGGATGCACGAGCCGGAGGAGCCGGAGACCCGATGGCAACGTGCGTCGTCCAGAGCCCGCAGGGCCAATCGCTCACGGGAAAGGTCGAACTGACGATTTATTTCACCTCGGGCACGCTATCCGAGCACGTCGAGGTCACGCTGGCTCTGCAACGCGAGAAGTCCGGAGTACCTCTGTTCTTTCGTCGCATACTCACCAGGCCCGTCCAAGTGCTGTCGCCGCAGGGTATGGCGTGCTACGTGATATCTGAGTTTCGGACCGAAATCCTCACGCGCTTTTACGGGGCCGACAGCGGCCAGATCATATCGATCGGGGACGACTCGATTACCGAAACGGACGGATTGGGTCAGCTCGACCCCAGCAACGCTAACCTCAAGACGTTTCTCGCCAACGTGAGGATCTTCATTCGCTGACGGGTTGACGGTTAAAACAGGCAGTATTGGCGCTGATGGCCAGCCGTAGAGCAGTCGATCTCGGCCTCGCCGCGCTCAGCGCGATACTGCTCGTCCTGAGCGTTCCCAAGTTCGACCTGAGCCACCTGGCGTGGGTGGCGTTGGCGCCACTGCTGGTCGCACTCGACGGAAAGTCGGTACCGCGCGCGTGCGGCCTGGCCTTCGTTACTGGCATCGCGTTCTTTGCCGGACTGTTCTACTGGATCTGGGCCGTGCCCGCCTATAACGTCTTCGATGAGCTGCTCTTGGCCACCTATCTGTCCCCGTACATCGGCCTGTGGGGACTCGCCGTCAACTGGATCCGTAAGCGGACGGGCCTCGGCATCGCGCTCGTGGCACCGCCGATATGGGTCACGGGCGAATACGTCCGCTCGAATCTGGGGTTCTTGAGTCTGCCCTGGATGCTCCTCGGTCACTCGCAATATTCACACCCCTTGCTTCTTCAAATGACGTCGGTGACGGGCGTGTACGGGCTTTCGTTTTTAATCGTGCTTGTAAACGCCGCGATCGCCGAGACGATTTGCAGAAATCGTCACGAGCTCTCCATCCACCGTGCGATCTTCCGGTCGCGGCTCGTCGTTCCGACGTCACTGTGCGTGAGCTTGATCCTTGTCATCGGAACGGCCGCCTACGGGTTCTTCGTCGTTTCGCACGGCTTCCACGGAGAACGAGTAACGGTGGCTGTCGTCCAAGGGAATATTCCTCAGGATCGCAAGTGGGAACGATCGCATGTCCCGACGATTCTGGAGCGCTACGCGAGCCTCACGCGGCAGGCTGTCGGCGATGCGCCATCGCTGATTGTATGGCCAGAGACAGCGGTGCCCGGGGACGTGCAGCGCCACCCCCAGTTGAGAGAGTATGTGAGTCGCCTGGCCATCGAGACGAACACCCATCTCTTCGTCGGCAGCTCGGAGCAGGCCAAGTTCGAGGATCGGAAGCTGACCGGAAAGCTCTACAACAGCATGTTCCTCTTCTCGCCCGATGGAAACATCGGGGGTCAATACCGCAAGATCGCGCTCATTCCCTTCGGCGAGTACGAACCGTTGCGGGGCGTCGTGCCCTGGCCCAAGGCCATCGTCGGCGCCGTCGGCCACTTCCTTCCGGGCGACCGGCACACAGTCTTCACAGTCAGCCGTTTCAGTTTCGGGTCCGTCCTGTGCTGGGAGATCATCTTCCCCGATCTCTTCCGCCAGTTCGTGAAAAGAGGCGCGGGGTTCATGGTCAACGCCACGAACGAAGCGTGGTTCAATGAGACGGCCGTGCCATACCAGTTGCTTGCGATGAGCGCGTTTCGCGCCGCAGAAAACCGCGTTTCCATCGTCCGGGCGGGAAACACCGGGATCTCGGCTTTCATCGATCCGTTCGGCCGCATCACATCGCGCCTTCGACGCCCCGACCACAAGGAACTGTTCGTCGAGGGTGTCCTCACCGGGAGTGTCCCCGTATCACCCGGCGGGACGCTCTATACCGAGCATGGCGATCTGTTCGCGTGGTCTCAGATCGCGTTATGCGCTGCTATGCTCCTCGCGTCGGTGCTGAGGATCTTCCTCGGGCGCGGATCGCTGATTCCGGCCTCGCCATGAGCCTGACCGAAATCGCCGCAAGTCCCCACGCGCCAGCGGCGCCGGCGCGACGGCCGCAATCCGGCCTTCGTGCCGTGTGGGCTTTATCCCAGCTGCCGCGTCGCCAGTTCATCAGCCGGTTGGCATTCATTGGATTCATGGTGGCGATTGCGATCATCAGCATCATCTGCTTCGTGAATGCCGTGCGATGGGTGGGCAAGCCGTTCCCCGGCTTTCTCATGAACGAGCGCATGGTGACCGGTAACGTCGGCCAGTATCACTGGCCCGGGACCCAGGCAGGACTTCGCTTCCCCGATAAAATCATTGCGGCCAACGGCGAGCCCGTCACATCGAGGCGGGACATCGAGCGGATCATCCAGGCAACGCCGATCGGCGAATCCATCCGCTACACGATCAGTCGGGCGGGCTCGCTTATCGAGCTCGACATCCCGGCACAGCGCTTCGACTGGCTCGATCTCATCATGACGTTCGGGGTCATTTTCGTGTCAGGTATCGCATATCTGCTCATCGGAGCCATTGTCTTTGTCGTGAAGCCTGACACACGACCGAGTTGGACCTTTCAACTATTCTGCTTCTTCCTCGGCGTGTATGCGGTCACCGCCTTCGATATCCAGTCGACGCACTGGGGCTTCGCGCGACTTTATTTCCTCGTCCTCGCGTTTGTGCCGCCGGCGGCGATTCACCTGAGCCTCGTTTTTCCCGAACGCACGAAGTTCTTCGAAAGATATCCGCGCGCCGAGATCGTACCGTATGTCATATCCGCTGCCCTCATCACGGCGCTGGAAATGCTGTATCCGCGGCCGCCGTTTCTCATTCCCTACCGGCTGATACTCGGCTATCTATTCTTGAGCGCGCTGGCAATTGCCGGCTCAAGCCTGTACGCCTTCTTCCGCAGTGCTTCGCCCCTTGCCAGACAGCGCGCGAAAGTCGTTCTTGCCGGGGCGGCCGTCGCCTTCCCGGTCCCGGCGCTGGCTCAATACTTATCGCTGTTCGGCGGCGTGCCAATACAGAACAATTTTCTCGCGATTCCGATGATCGCGTTCCCGGCATCTATCGCGTATGCGATCGCTCGGCACAACCTCTTCGACGTCGACGTCTACATCAAACGCGCCCTCGGCTATGTGCTCATGACGGCCATCGTGGGACTCGGATATCTGTCGGCTCAGACGTTCCTCAGGACCGTCGTCCTCGACCCGATCTTCGGTGATCAGGCAGAAAAGATCTATCCGATCGTCTTCGCCGTTCTGATCGTATTCTTCTTCAACCCGATCAATCGGAAAGTTCAAGCGAGTGTCGATCGCGTCTTCTTCAGGAAGAAACTGGATTACAAGGAGACGATCAGCTCTGTGAGCAATGCGCTCACATCGATGCTGAACCTGGATCAGATCGTGACTCAGGTCGTACACACGCTCCGGAAGGAGATGTTCGTCGATACCGCAGGCGTGATCATCCTCGAACCGAAGATGGCCGCGTGTCGGTCCCTTTTCGTCGGCGATGACTCCGTCGGTCGGGAAGGAAGGCAAAACGACATCCCGATCGCGTACGACGATCCGCTGCTGGGACTGATCAGGGAGGAGAAGAGTCTGATTACCAGATACGATCTCGAAGAAGACGCCCGCTATCGAGACGTGAAGGTGTCATGTCTACAGCGGTTCGCGGCCATGTCGGTCAGCATGGCCATCCCGCTCACGTATCAAGGACACGTAACGGGGCTGCTTGCGGTAGGGAACAAGAAATCCGGCCACTTCTACGGTCGAGAAGACATTGATCTGCTGCATACCATGGCAGATCAGGCAGCCGTGGCGATCCAGAATGCCACCGCGCACGAGGAAGTCATTCGGTACGCCGAAGAGCTCGCGGCCAGCCTCCGCCGCATTCAGCTGCTCGAAAGTATCAAGACGAACCTGGCCAAATTCGTTCCCAAGACCGTCCAGCAACTAATCGAAGAATCCCCGGAGGCTCCGTCCTTCGAGAAGGTCGAGAGCGACGTCTCCGTCGTCTTTGCTGACATCACCGGCTATACGCGCCTCAGCGCCGAGATGGAACTCGACGATGTGAACCGCCTCGTCGAGCGATACTTCGGCGCGTTCCTCGACGAGATCGTGAGATACGGCGGCGATGTAAACGAGACCGTGGGTGACGGCCTCATGGTGATATTCCGGGATCCCGATCCACAGGCTCATGCTCGCTCGGCAATCCAGTCCGCCCTGGGGATCCAACGCCGGACTGCGGAGATCAATGCCGAGCTGCGGGAACGCTCGCAGCCGATCGAGATGCACGTAGGCGTCAACTCGGGAATCGCCTCGGTCGGCGCCACGAAGATTGAAGGCGCAGCGGGCACACGCTGGACGTACACCGCGTCGGGCCCAACGACGAACATAGCCGCCCGGCTTGCAGCGCTCGGCGAGGGTGGTGCCGTCATGCTGAGCGAAGAAACTCGGCGCCGGCTCGGCGCGGGATTCGAGGCGGACGACCTTGGAGCGCAGGCGCTGAAAAACGTGCCGCATCCGGTCCGAGTATACCGGCTCAAGGCCACCGAGCCGCCGCCGGCGCCTGTCGACCGTCGTCCCGAATTGCGGCATGATCCGCGCGAACTGGTGTCGTGGACGGTCCGCTTATGGATCGGCGAGGAGAAATACGAGGCACGCGCGGTCGACGCAAGTATTCATGGCATCTGCATGGCCGGTATCCCCATGGCACTCCTGGAAGTTGGGAAATCGTACCGTGCGGAGATATGGATCCCCGGCGGTCCGGAGGTTGCCTGTCTCGTAGAAGTACGGAATTTTACGGACCGACGTATCGGAATGCGGACCGGCGAGTTTCTTCCGCTCGACTAATGAGCTATCAGACGCTCACCTCACCGTCTTTGTGATGATGAACGCTTAACCTTCGATCGCGATCGTGCCGACAAGTTCTCAGTAGGGATCGCTGCACTTCTGAAGTCGAGGGGCGTGACACTCGATTATGTTCTCGATGAGGGCATGATCGTCGCTGATGGGTTTCTCCCTGGAGTTCGCAGCCCGGTGGCGATGATTGGGACGGCCGAAAAAGGCTGGTCGACTCTGGAGTCGAACCCCATGCCAGCCACAATCACGCCGCCGGTCGCTGAGCTATTCGCGTGTGTCGCCCCGGAAATGCCTTTCGTTCGTCGGGTTGTGTTCGCCAATCTGCCGCTGTTCGAACCTCTCGTGAGGCGCCAGCTTGCACGCTACCCGGCGACGAACGCACTCGTGCGCACCACCGGCGCGGTGACGATGGCGAGGGGCGGCACAAAGGACAATGTCTTACCTGCCTCCGCTACGGCCGTCGTGAGCTTTTGCGTCCTGCCCGGGGAGAGCACAGCGAGCGTCATCGACTACGTGCGCCGCGTGGTCGACAATCCAAAGCATGAGCCAATTTCGATTGATAGCTACACAGCACTCATCAAGTTCTATGTGCATCTCTTGCGAAACTCCTCCTCGTGAACCTGGAAGTGGCGGCGAACGAATGATTCTGTAGTCGGCGGAGGCTCGCAACGCATCCTCACCTTCAGCGCCACCGGATTGATCCCGGCCAGCCCGGCGCTGTGGTACGGTGCTACCCCTCCAGCACCTCCGGGTCGATCTCGTGCTCGGTGAGCTTCTTGCGCAGCGTGTTGCGGTTGATCCCGAGGATTTGCGCGGCGCGCACCTGGTTGCCGCCCGTCTCGCGCAGCACCGCGCGCAGGAGCGGCTTCTCGATGAGTCCGATCATCAGGTCGTAGAGGTTGGCGCTCGCGTGCTCGCGCAGCCCGCGCACGCACTCGAGCAGCTTGCGCTCGATGATCTCCTCCAGGGTGGCGTCGATGGCCACCGAGGCGGCCGCCGACACCGGACCGATGGGCAGGTGCTCGGGCAGGATCACGCCGGTCGTCGCCATCACCATCGCGCGCTG
>QHWF01000098.1:5250-23228 GCA_003222455.1 Acidobacteriota bacterium | reverse complement strand
GCCAAGCTTCCCGTCGCGGGTCGGCATCTCAGGCTCCTGTCAATCTAAACATCACAGACTCCAACGATGATGACATCGCCGCTCGCGCACGGAACCGAGGTTACGGAGGAAACGGTATTACACAGAGACGCAGAGAAACGGAGATCCAAGATACATCTTCTTGTACAACGAGCGTTTGTCTTCGTTGCTCCGTTACTCCGTTTCTCTGTGTGATCCGTTTTCTCCGTGGTCTCCGTTGCCGCGCCCGATCGCGCTACACTCAGGGCATGACAGCCCGTGCGGCGATCGTGCTGCTGCTCCTTCCTTCTGAAAACAGCACAGGCGTGAAGGGATGACGCGGAGAAACCGAGGATCGGAGTGAACAGCTTTCAAACCGCCGCATGCTCCGTTGCTCTGTTTCTCTGTGTGGACCCGTTGCCTCCGTCTCCTCCGTTTGTCTTTCCGTCTGGTCCTCGACTCGCCGTTTCGTGTGCCCGTCCGTTCCCTCTGTCCGCTCCGTTTACGGCTTCGCAGCAGGCTGCTCTTCCTCCGTTGCCTCGCCTCGCGCTCGATGCCTATCCGCCTGCAACCCGGCAGGCGCTCTCGCGCGCCTACGAGAACGCGACGGCCCACGCCAACGATGCCGCAGCCGTTGGCGGACTCGCGCGCGCACTGCACGCGTGGGAGCAGTGGAGCTCCGCGCACGACGCATACCTGCGCGCACAGGCGCTGGCGCCCGCCACGTTCGAGTGGCACTATCTCGACGCGATCGTGCTGGAGCGCCTCGCTCGTCATGCCGACGCCGCGTCGCATCTCGACGAGGCGCTCCGATTGTCACCCGACTACGTCCCGGCACTCGTGAAGCTCGCCGAGGCGCTGCTCGAGTCGGGAGACCGCGATCGCAGCCGGCCGCTGTTCGACGCGCTGCGCGCCAATCCCTTGTCCGAACCGGCTGCCGAATTCGGTCTCGGACGGCTCGCGGCGGCAGAAGGCCGGCATGACACGGCGGTTGGGCACCTGCAGCGCGCGGTCGCGCTGTTTCCCGAATGGGGTGCCGCTCACTATGCCCTCGCGCTCTCGTATCGCGCACTCGGACGCTCAGACGAAGCGCGTCATGCGCTCGAGCGCCACGCTCAATATGGGGCACGCTGGCCTGCGCCGGACGATCCGGTGCTGGCCACCGTCACCGCACTGAGAGACGATGCGCAGACGAGCCTGGAGCGAGGACTCAAACTGGCCGAGTCCGGCGATCTGACCGGCGCCATCGCCGCACACGAAGCGGCGCTCGTGCGCGACCCGTCGATCGCGCAGGCGCATGCCAACCTCATCTCGCTGTATGGCCGGACACGGAACTGGGCCAGGGCCGAGGAGCATTACCGGGCAGTCGTTGCCCTCGGCTTCAATCTGGCCGACGCCCATTTCGACTACGGCGTCCTGCTCGGTCTCCAGGAACAGTGGGAGCTCGCCGCGGCGGCGTACCGGCAGGCGATTGCCGTCGATCCCCATCATGCGCGTGCCTGGAACAATCTGGGGCAGGTGCTCGAGCGCCAGCGCCAGCTCGAACCGGCCGCCGACGCGTACCGGCAGGCGGTTGGCAGCGAGCCGAGGTTCAGGCTCGCGCGCTTCAATCTCGGGCGCATGCTCATCGCCTTCGCGCGGAACGACGAGGCCATCGTGGAGTTCGAGAAGCTGATCGAGCCGCGCGACAGCGAGACGCCGCGATATCTGTTCGCGCTCGCCACGGCACACGTACACGCCGGGCATCGGGACGAAGGCATCAAGTGGGCAACCGACGCGAGAACGCTGGCGCAGGAATACGGTCAGCACGACCTGGTGGCGGCGATCGAGCGCGACCTGGCGACGCTGAAATGATCGGTGAATCCATTTTTCTGAGCAGGACGCGGAGGATCATTCCTGTTGGCGCGATAGCGGCGGTGACCCTGACGACATTGGCCATGCGCGCCGGCGCCGGTGCGCCCGCTTCCGATCCGATCTTCATCGAATCTGCTGCGACGACCGGCCTCGCGTTCACCCACGTCAACGGTGCGAGCGGCCGCTATTACATGCCCGAGGTGATGGGCAGCGGCGTCGCCTTGTTCGACTACGACAACGACGGCGACCTCGACGTGTTCCTCGTCCAGGGCGGGCCCCTCGTCCCCGGCGGCGCGACCGGCGCCCCGACCTCGCGACTGTTTCGCAACGACCTCGTGATCGGAGCGGATGGCGCGCGACGGCTCCATTTCACCGACGTCACCGATCGCGCGCGCGCCGGCGTCCGCGGCTATGGGATGGGCGCGGCGGTCGGGGACTACGACAACGACGGCTATCTCGACCTGTTCGTCACGGCGTTCGGGCCTGCGACGCTCCTGCACAACAACGGCGACGGCACATTCACCGACGTCACCAGTCAAGCCGGTGTGAGCGATACGCAATGGAGCACCAGCGCGGCGTTCGTCGACTACGATCGCGACGGCGATCTCGATCTGTTCGTCGCCCATTACGTCGACTTCACGCTGGCCGGCAACAAGCTGTGCAACGACGCGGCCGGTGCGCGCGACTACTGCAGCCCGCGCGCGTTTCGTCCGGTGCCGGACCGCCTGTTCCGCAATGACGGCCATGGGCGATTCACCGACGTGACCGCGGCCGCGGGCATCGACAAAGCGTACGGGGCCGGCCTCGGCGTCGCCTCGGGCGATTACAACCGCGATGGCTGGCCGGATCTCTACGTGGCGAACGACGGGACCGCGAACCAGCTCTGGATCAACCATCGCGACGGAACGTTCGTGGACGAAGGCTTGCTTTCGGGCGCCGCGCTGAACCCGGCCGGCAATCCGGAAGGCAGCATGGGTATCGCCTCGGGCGATTTCGATCTCGACGGCGACGAGGATCTCTTCGTCACCAACATCGTCCGCGAGTCGTCGGTGCTGTACGTGAACGACGGTCACGGCGCCTTCGAGGACGCGCGGGCGCGATCCGGGCTGGCGACGCTCACGGCGGCGTTCACCGGCTTCGGCACCGACTGGATCGATTACGACAACGACGGGTGGCCGGACCTCTTCGTCGCGAACGGCGCGGTGAACATCGTCGAATCCGAACGCGGACAGCCGGTGCCATATCGAATGAAGAATCAGCTGTTCCACAACGTTGCGACCGGCCGGTTCGAGGAGACGAGTGCCGCTGCCGGCCCGGCGTTCGAGCGGGCCGAGATCGGCCGCGGCGCCGCCTTCGGCGACATCGACAACGACGGCGACACCGACATCGTCGTCACCAACAACGGCGGGCCCGTCAGGCTCCTGCTCAATCAGATCGGCGCCCGCAGTCACTGGCTGCAGGTGCGCGTCGACCAGCCGCCGGGCAACCGGTTCGGGTTCGGCGCCTGGATAGGCGTCGAGCGCGCGGGGCGTCCCACCTTGTGGCGGCGAGTGCGGACCGATGGAAGCTACCTGTCGGCCAGCGATGTCCGGGTGCCTTTCGGCCTCGGATCGTCTCCGATCATCAACGCCGTTGTCGTCCAGTGGCCGGATGGACAGCTTGAGCGCTGGACGGATATCCGCGTCGATCGCCTGGTGACGCTCCGCCGCGGCACGGGGCAGCGCAGTTCCGAACGCTGATAATGTGTGAAAACAGAACGAAACAGAACGACGCGTACGGCCGGGGGAAAGCTCCGATCGAATGTGTCTGACGAGGAAGTTACCGGCGTGTCTGCGGCAGAGCAACCGGCGCCATGACACTACCGCCGCGCCAATCGAAGGTGTTCATGGCGATTGTCGCGAGTCCTCCGGTATATCCCAGTTGCCACTCCAGCTCGCCGCCCGCCCGGACCACGGCGTTGAGCGCGTCGAGCATGGATCCTCCTGGAAATTCGACGGATACCAGACGGTCAATCGGCCGACCCGCCTGCGGAACATCCTCGTGCGGATAAAACGCAACCGGCACCACGCGTGCCAATAGGGTATGAAGAACATCATCTATTCTCTGGTTCATGGCGTTGAAACGCTTCGTGGGGAGGTTCAGCACATCTGCCGGATCGTCCCACGAGCCTTTCGGTCGAACAACCACGACGCCGTCCATCTCTTTCCATGAATACATCGGCATCAAAGTCATCAGATGATCGAATGCCTCGCGCGCGGACCTGCCTGCGAGCGCCTGACCATTTACTTCCGGATCGAACGGATCGAACCGAGGACTCAGCCAACAATCAGGCGTGCTCTCGAAGCCGGCTGGCACGCCGCCCTGGCGCGCGACCTGAGGAATCACGGCGCCGAGCGCGCACGGCGAAAGCCTGCCCAGGTCAGTAATGAAGAACCCGCCCTTGATCGGATCATCGAGCTTCGACGGGCTCTGCGCGCCGAGCCTCTGACCGAGCACGACCACGAACAGAGCCAGGGCCATATGTCGCATAAAACTCTCCACCCAACGGAATCCCTGTGATCATGGCGATGTTGAGATCGCGTCACACATTTTGTCGAACTGCTTTGGCGCACGCGTTGGGTAGTGCCCGCCTTTCCGCGGACGTCGTCAGCGCGGCAGGGCCTAAAGCCAAGAGCCAAGAGCCAAGAGCCAAGAGCCAAAAGCCAGGAGCCCGGCCAGCGATCAGGTGCGTTCAACCCGCCAGTACACCGAGTACCGCCGATCGAACAGGCTGTTCAGCGGGACCGGCGTCACGTCCTTCTTCTGCCCTGTCGTCCGGAACACCTCCGGCTTGTCCGTAGGCTTGATCCATGAGCCCGGGTCTGTACCTGCGGCGCGGAACGTCGGGATCTCGAGATCCGGCACGGGCGGCGTCCGATTGACCGCGGCGAGCGGCGAGCCATTCTGCTCGACATTCGGCGCGCCGACGCGCAGGTTCGGCCCGACAATGTGCGCTTCGGTCAGGCCCTCCGCGCCGAGATCGCCGGCGAGGACCAGCGGTCCATACAGAAACGCCTGCAGCCGGGAGTCGTCTGGCATGGCCTCGACGTGCAGGTGCATCGGCAGATCCAACTCCACTCTGTCGCCCGCCTTCCACGCGCGGGTGAGGGTCAGATAGCTGCCGGGGGCGGCAGACGCGTCCAGCGTCTTTCCATTGATCGTCACCGTTGGTGCCGATCGGAGCCAGCCCGGAATACGCAGCCGCATCGCGAGGGGTTCGGTCCGCGCAGCGACGATGGTGAGCGTGGTGTGCTGCGATTGCGGGTACCCCGTCTCCTGCCGAAGCTTGAAGCCCTGTTCGGCCCAATCGACCTCCGACGGGACGAACAGGTTCACGTACAGGCCGTCGCGATCGCGCCAGTAGATGCTGTCGGTGAGCTTGGCATACTCCTCGAGTCCCGATCCGGTGCAGCACCAGAACGTCTGGTCCTCGGTGTTGAAGGTCTTCCACACACCCGGCGTCAACGACAGGTAATACTGCGTCGTCCCGACCTTCGGCCGGATCGTGCCGATGCGATGGTTGAGGAGCACGCGCTCGTAGTAGTCGAAGTACGCGGAGTCCGGACGCCAGCTGTAAAGGTGTCGTGCGAGCTTCAGCATGTTGTAGGCACAGCAGCATTCGGCCGTATTGGCGCTCATCTGCCATTCCGCCGCGAGCCGCCGCGGCGGGGCCAGCCAGGCTTCGGCGTTGCTCGTGCCGCCAGTGACATACGTGCGAGCCGTGCTGACCTCGTGGAAGAAGTAGTCGGCGACATCGTGGAACCGGGTGTCGCCGGAGATCTCGTAACGGCGCGCTGCGGCGATGGCCTGCGGAATGTGTGTGTTGACGTGCAGGCCGCGAAGCTCGTCGCGGTGCAGGGCGAGCGGGTTGATGAAGCTCCGTTTCTGAAACCGATCGCCCACCCTGGCAAGGCGATCGTTCTTCGTCTGCGCCGCCAGATGGTACAGCGTTTCCGCAATGCCACCGAATTCGATCGTCAGAATCTGCTGCATGTGTTCGAACGATTTTGTTGCCGTCCATTCATCGGCCCAGGCCGACATGCCCTCGAGCACCTGAAGCGCCTGCGTGTTCCCAGCGAGTCGATGCATGTCCCACATGCCGGCCATGATTTTGTGGATCGTGTAGAACGGCGCCCAGACCCGCTCCCCTTTTTCGAGGCGGTCCCACCACGTGGTGGGGAAGGCGCTCAGATACTTCCCGCCCAGTTTTTCCTGACACCGGGCCAACTCGGCGACCATGTAATCGGCTTTCGACTTCGCGGCCGTGTCGCCGGTCGACGCGTGCAACAGCGCGCTGGCCGAGAGGAAATGGCCGATGAAATGACCGCGGAGCTCACTGGAGCGCTGGCCGTTCTCCGGTTGCTCCCACCCGCCCAACGGCTTCGCTGCTCCATGCGGGAGGCCGGCGTTGACGCGGAACGTGTAGAGCATCCGGTCCGCCTCGAGTCGCGCCATGTATCCACGGTTCCATTCCTGCGCGTCGTAGTACACGTTGTTCGGTAGCAGGCGCACCTGCGCCATCGGGAACGGCTCCGCACGGAGGGCCACCGGTTGCAGGGCGAGCTCCAGGTTCGCCTCGAATGGCGGCACGTCGGGCACGAGCCGGCGTTGAGGCGGCGGCGTGCCATCCGGCTGCCGCGTGGGTGGAGTGGGTGGCGGATTCTGCGGCGCGACCAGCATCGGCAGCGCTGCGCCTGCTGCCACGACGCCGCCGAATTCCCGCCGGCTCAAACGCTTGATTTTTGTGTGGTCGCGCATCGGGTCACCTCGTGCAACGGCTGGGAACGTGTTCGAGTAATCAGCGCCACGGTTGAACGCAAAGGCCGCGAAGGCCGCTGAGAAACACTGTCTTTCTTTGCGTCCTTTGCGGCCTCTGCGTTCGATCGTGAAATCAGAAGCGAAGCCGCAATCCGAGCTGCAGCGCCCTGGGGGCCAGCTGCGACGTCGATCTCCCGAAATTATTGTTGTTCAAATCCATCGAGACATTCAGCATCTCCAGGTTGACACGGTTGAAGGCATTGAACGCATCCAACCGGAACTCGGCGGACACGCGAGCGCTCATGGCAAACTTCTTGGAGAGGGAGAGGCTCACGTCTGCGAATCCCGGCCCGCGGAATGCGTTGCGCTCGAGGGTGCCGTTCTGTCCATTCGCCGGCGTGGGGAAGTCCGACGGTTTGAAGATCCCTGTCAGGTACTCGTCCGTGGTCCAACCACTCTGTTTCACGCTGGACGATGGGGCGTTGGGGCGGTCGCCGGCGTTGCCATCGGCATTGAAGTCCCCCCGTGGATACGCGGCGGTGGTCGTCACGTTCAGTGGTGTCCCGCTCTGAAAGATGGCGTAACCCGCAAACTGCCATCCGCCCAGGAGTCCACGCCCGATCCCGGAGCCGTCGCGGAAGAACGGCAGCTCCCACAAACCCACAAGCGAGACCTTGTGCGTGGCATCGTAGCCGGCGATCGCCCGGTCTCCCTGAATATTCGCCGCGTCCTGGAAATTTGTCGCGCCCACGGCAGCGTCCGCATCGTCGAACGCTCTGCCGATCGTGTACGCGCCTTGCACCATGAAGCCTTGCTGGAACGTTCGCCGCAACTGGACCGTGCCCCCGTGATAGATCGATTTGGAAGTCGACGTGATCAAGGTGATCGTCGAGAAGCTCGGGTTGAAGCCGTCGAGCCGGCCGTCCAGCAGATCGCCCACATAGCGATTGATGTTGTAGGCGTTGTGCAGGTTTCGACCTGCCGACCCGAGGTAGTTTGCATCCATGATGATTCCGCCCGGGAGGTTTCTCTGGAACCCGAGGAACCAGTTGTGCGCGTAGGGCATCTTCAGATTCGGATCGACCGCCGTGATTGACACCTTGGCGCCGACCACGCCGTTTCGCGAATCCAGGCCCACCCGCAGTGCAGGATCGATTGGATAGCCGAGATAGGACTTGGACGGATCGCCGAGACTGTAGGTGAACGGAGTGCCATACACCTGGCCGAGCGACACGGAGGCGCGCAGCGGCGGGTTGTGACGATAGTTCTCGGCCGGAAGGTTCATCAGCCGGTCGTACGCGATGCCATAGCCGCCGCGCACGGCCATGCGCGCATCGCCGGTCGGGTCCCAGGCAAATCCAACGCGCGGCGCCAGATTGTTGTTGTCCGAAGGGTAGAACTGGTCGACGAAATCCACGCGTGCTGACGTGAGCCGCTCCGCGAACGTCGACCCGGGACCCCAGATCAGATTTCGAAGCGTACCGTCCTTGTCCACGAATGTGCCGTAGTTCTCGTAGCGCACGCCGACGTTGACCGTGAGCTTCCGGTTCACCTTCCAGTCGTCGTTGAGGAAGACCGCCCACTCGGTCTGCCTCAGTTCCGAATACGCCGTCACCGGCTCGCCGGTGCGCGGATCGACGTAGCGCGTCATCTGCCGCGGTTCGTCGTTGGCGAAATTCAGAATACTGAAGAAGGCGTACGCCGGAACGTAATTCGTCGTGTTCACCGCCGATCCGTACATCCGGCGGAGCTCCCCGCCCATCTTCCAGGTATGGGCTGAACGCGACCACGTGAAGATGTCCTTGACGTGCCAGTTCGTTTGCCACCACCCGCGGGGATAACTCGCCGTGCCGAAACCGGAACCGGTGCTGAATTCGCTGATGGTGATCCCCGGCACCTCGAGATGCGACGGCGTGTCCGGTGCCCCGACCAGGCGCATCATGCCCACACGGAGCTCGTTGAGCTTGCTCGAATTGAAGATGTGCGTGTGGTTCACGTTTCCGAAATGCGTCGTTTCGAGAACGGGGACGTCGAATGCGGGCCGGATGTTTCCGTTGACGGTGTACGAGGTGGTCCGATACACGTTGCCGTACAGCCGGTCCTTGCCCGGCCGCAGTTCGTAGTCCATCCGGGCGTTGACCTGGTTGCCGCGGCGCCACGCGTCGGGCACGTAGAACGCGGTGCCGACATCCGGGATGCCGTCGGCGGGACCGGTGGCGCTCTGGCCGGGCGCCGGACTTCCGAGATCGCGGAAGTTCGAAGTGGGGTCGGCTCCAGGCGCGAAATCCCTCAACAGCCTGGCGGCGATGCTGGTCGGACGGGTCTGCAGGACGAAGTTGCGGAATTGGGGGGTTTCAACGGTGAACAGCGAGCCGCGCGCGCCGGATTGTCGCAGCCCTTCGTAGGACGTGAAGAAGAAGACCTGGTTGCGGACGATCGGTCCGCCCACGCTGTATCCGAACTGGTTTTTCCTGAATGCCGGCACCTCCGTCTCGAACACATTCCTGGCCGAGAGCGTGTCGTTCTGGAAATAGTAGGAACCGCTGCCGTGCAGCTGGTTCGTACCGCCCTTGGTGATCACCTGGATCTGCGCGCCGCTGTTGCGGCCGTCCACGGCGGAGAAGTTGTTGGCGACCACGCGCACTTCCTCGACCGATTCGGCGTTGGGCGTCAGGTTCGTGATGCCGCCACGCGCGACGCCGTTCGTGCTCGTGTCGTCGACGGTGAAGGAATTGGCCTCGTCGCGCTGACCGCTGGCGTTGATGCGCGGCGCGGACTCGCCGGAGAAGGAGTCGTTGCCGGAACCGCCGGCGCCGAACGTGGACGAAACCCCTTTACCCGTGACGCCAGGCTGGAGCGCGATCAGGTTATAGAGGTTGCGGCCGTTGAGCGGCATCTCCTGCAGCTGGATGCGGTCCACTCGCCCCGAGACGCGGCCCTGCTCCGTCTCAACCAGCGGTGCGGCCGCGGCCACGGTCACGCTTTCGATGACGCCTGAGACTTCCATCGTGAAGTCCACGCGCGTCGTTTCGCTGATGCCGACACTGACGACATCCCGTTGGCTTTTGCGGAATCCCTGCAAGTCCACCTCGATCCGGTACGTGCCTGCGCCGAGACTGAACACCCGGTACACACCGTCTTCGGACGTGGTGACGGTTCGGGCGAGGCCGGTTGTGGTGTTGGTGACCTGGACGGTTGCCCCGGGGAGGACGCCGCCCTGAGCGTCGGTGACCGTGCCTTGAATCGTGCTGCTGAACTGAGCGCTTGCCGGGAACGGTCGAAGGAGGATCAGAAGCAGGAAGGAAAATCGAAGCGACGTCGCTTGTGCCGTAATCATCATGCTCATATCTCCGCAACCGTGTGCGGCGGACCTTCGGCACGACATTCAACGCAGAACTCGCAGAGCAAAACCTGCTTTCTCTGCGGGTTCCGCGTGTTCTGCGCTGATCGTTGTGGCGAGGTCGCCAACGTGAACGTTCACGGTGCGCAAATACCATCACCGAAGGAAACGTGGCGTCAAGGAAATTCCCCAACGTCCCGCGAGTGCTTGTCGATCAATACCTGTGCTGTTGATATATGATGCCGCAGTCGGATCGGTATCCACCCGGGCGTCGCGATGCGAGCCGGACATAAGGGAACCATGGTGAACACGCTTCTGTGCGGCCTGCTCGTGGTGTACCCGACCGCAGCTGTGGCGGCCGGTCAACAGCCGCCTCGGCGGGAGCCGATGGCGGCTCATTCTCAGTCCGCGAGCCCGCACCAGGACCCGCCGCGTTCGCCGTCGGTCGCAGCGGCACAGGCTGTGGTCAGCAAGACCTGCTCGACCTGTCACAACGACCGCACCCGCAGTGGAGGCCTTTCGCTCGAGTCGTTCGACCTGGCGAACGCCGGCCGGTCCATCGAAATTACCGAGAAGATGATTCGCAAGCTGCGCGCGGGTCTGATGCCCCCTCCGGGCAGCCGGCGGCCGGACGAAGCGGCGCTCTCGGGCCTGGCGGACCTGCTGGAGGCGCAGGCTGACGCAGCGCAGACGCAACCCGCGCCTGGCCGCCGAACGTTCCAGCGGCTCAATCGGGCCGAGTACGCGCGATCCATTCACGACCTGCTCGCGCTCGACGTGAGCGCCGGCGACTATCTGCCGCTCGACCCGAAGAGCGCGAACTTCGACAACATCGCCGACGCGCAGCTGCTCTCGCCCACATTGATGCAGGGCTACCTGACCGCGGCCGCTGAAATCAGCCGGCTGGCCGTGGGCGATCCGGCGGCGGCGGCGCGCGAAGCCACGTATCCGGTGTCGCGCTGGACCTCTCAGCGGGAGCACGTCGAGGGTGCGCCCTATGGGACGCGCGGCGGCGTTTCGGTGGTGCGCACGTTTCCCGCCGATGGCCACTACCTGTTCCGCGTGTCCTTCTATCACGAGACGACCGGGGCGTTGTACGGGAACGGCCGCGCCGCGTTGCACACCGCCGAGGCACCGGAGCAGATTGAGATCTCGATCGACGGCGCTCGAGCCGCGCTGCTCGACATCGACCGGTGGATGACCACGTCGGATCCCGACGGCGTGAACCTGCGAACGGAGCCGATTGCGGTGACCGCGGGTCCTCACCGCGTGTCGGCCGCGTTCATCCGTCGTTTCGAGGGGCCCGTCCAGGATCTCATTTCGCCGCTCGAGTGGTCGCTGGCGAGCACGAGCATCGCCGACGCCTACGGGTTCACCACGTTGCCGCACCTGCGCGATCTGGCCGTCACCGGGCCGTTCACGACCACGGGTGTCTCGCAGACGCCGAGCCGGCAGAAGATCTTTTCGTGCCGGCCCGTCACCGCGCCGCAGCAGATGGTGTGTGCCCGCGAAATCGTGTCGCGTCTCGCGTCGCAGGCCTTCAGGCATACCGCGACCGAGCGCGATGTCAGCGCCCTGATGGCGCTGTACACCAGGGGCGCGTCGGACGGCTTCGAGGCGGGCATCCGGATGGCGCTCGAAGGCATTCTCGCCAGTCCTCGTTTCGTCTTCCGCTTCGAGGAGCCGCCCGCGACGGGCGCTGCGCCGATCTACGCGCTGAGCGATGTGGAACTGGCGTCGCGGCTTTCATTCTTCCTCTGGGCCACCGGTCCCGACGAAGAGCTGGTGCAGGTGGCGGAAGCGGGCCGCCTGTCCACGCCCGCCGTCCTCGAACAGCAGGTCCGGCGGATGCTCGGCGATCGCCGCTCGGACGTCCTCGCCTCGCGCTTTGCCGCGCAGTGGCTGCGGCTGCAGGACCTGGACAAGATCAATCCCGACGTGCGGTTCTATCCGGACTTCGACGAGCAACTCAAGTCGTCGATGCTCCGCGAAACCGACCTCTTCTTCCGCCACATCGTCCGCGAAGACCGGTCCGTGCGGGATCTGTTCGCCGCCGATTACACGTTCGTGGACGAACGGCTGGCCAGGCACTACGGAATCCCTGGCGTCATCGGCAACGAGTTCCGGAAGGTGCCGTATCCCGATGGCCGGCGGCAAGGCCTGCTCGGACACGGCAGCATCCTGACGCTGACGTCGCACGCCGAGCGGACCTCGCCCGTGCTTCGAGGGAAGTGGGTGCTGGAAGTGCTGCTCGGCACGCCGCCGCCGCCCCCGCCGCCGAACGTCCCCGATCTCGAAGCGACGGCGGAAGCAGAGGATGGACGGCTCCGAACGGTACGAGAGCGGATGGAGCAGCACCGTGCGAATCCCGCGTGCGCCTCGTGTCATCGCATGATCGATCCGATCGGGCTCGCGCTCGAGAACTTCGACGTGACCGGCGCGTGGCGCCTCAAGGACAACGGCATGCCTGTGGACGCCGCGAGTACGCTCTACGACGGGACGCCGCTTGCCGGCCCCGCGGATTTGCGCGAGGCATTGCTGAAGCGGTCAACGGTTCTGGTGCAGACCTTTGCGGAGAACCTCATGACCTTCGCACTCGGGCGCCGACTCGGCGACGCCGACATGCCGGCGCTCCGCGGCATCGTTCGTCAGGCGGACGCGGCGGATCAGAGGCTGTCGGCGTTCGTCCTCGGCATCGTCAGGAGTCCCGCGTTCCGCATGAAAGCCGCGGACGTCTCGACGTCGGTTGCGAATGGTGGTCGGTGACTAAGATCACGCGTGGCGTGTGTGCGTGGATCACATGAACGGTTCATCACGAAGGCACGAAGCGGGACGAAGCACACGAAGTTTAATTGACAAAGCTTCGTGTCCTCCGTGTCTCTTCGTGGCTTCGTGATAAGCCGTTACCCCAGACCCCACGTGTGGGGGTGACAGGAGACGCAGGATGTCGTTCATAGCTGGAAAGCACCTCCCTCGCCGGACCGTGTTGCGCGGACTCGGCGCCACCGTGGCGCTTCCGTTTCTCGACGCGATGACGCCCGCCGGCGGGCTCTGGTCCAGGACCGTCCGTGCCGCCTCGCTCGACCGCACGAGGCTCGTCTGCATCGAGATGGTGCACGGCGCGGCTGGCAGCAGCGAATGGGGCGCGGGCCAGCATCTCTGGTCGCCGGCTCAAACCGGCCGGGAGTTCGACCTGGCGTCGAGTGCTCTGGGGCCGCTCGAGCCGTTCCGCAAGTACCTCACCATCGTGAGCGACACCGACGTCCGCGGCGCCGAAGCCGTCACCCAGCCGGAAATCGGCGGCGATCATTTCCGATCGAGTGCGGTCTTCCTCACGCAGACGCATCCGAAGCAGACCGAGAGCTCGGACGTGCGCGCCGGGATCTCGGTCGATCAGATCTACGCGAAGCGGTTCGGGCAGGACACGCCGATCCCGTCGATGCAGCTCTGTATCGAGAATGTCGATCAGGCAGGCGGCTGCGCGTACGGCTACTCGTGCGTGTACACGGACATGATCAGCTGGGCGTCGCCAACCGAGCCCCTGCCGATGATCAGGGATCCGCGCATGGCATTCGACCAGCTGTTCGGTGCGGGCGGATCCGCCACGGAGCGCGCATCGCGGCGACGGGCGACGAGCAGCGTGCTCGACTACATCACGGCACAAGTGGCGGATGTCAATCGCCGGCTGGACGCGAGCGACCGCCGGCGGATGGAGCAGTATCTGGAGGGCGTTCGGGAGATCGAGCGGCGGATTCAGCAGGTGGAAGCGCGCAACGCGAGCGGCGAGGCCCGCAACCTGCCGGGCGCGCCGGCCGGCGTTCCCGATTCGTTCGACGAACACGTCAAGCTGATGTTCGACCTCCAGGCACTCGCCTTCCAGGCCGACGTGACCCGCGTGTTCTCGTTCAAGATGGGCCGCGATGCGTCGAGCCGGGTCTATCCGGAGAGCGGCGTCACCAAGGGGTTCCATCCAGCATCCCATCATGGAAACAAGCCGGGCAACATCACCGAGTTCGGACAGATCAACCGGTACCACGTCAGCCTGTTGCCGTACTTCCTCGAGAAGCTTCAGACGATCGAGGACGGCGATCGGTCGCTGCTCGACCGGACCGTGATCGTCTACGGCTCTCCCATGGGCGACCCCAACGTCCACAATCACAAGCGCTGCCCGCTCATCGTTCTCGGCGGTGCCAATGGCCGCCTTGCGGGCAACATGCATCTCAGGGCTTCGTCTGGAACGCCGATGGCGAACGTGATGCTGACCGTGATGCACAAGATCGGTCTGACCGACATCGAGCAGTTCGGAGATTCGACGGGTGAGTTCTCGCTGGGGTAACGAACGGCTTATCACGAAGTCACGAAGAGACACGGAGAAACACGAAGCACAGGAAGCCATTGTGCTCATGCGAGAAGAAGTGCACACGGTGCTTTTGCCGCAGGATTGACGGTAATCAACTTCGTGGACTTCGTGGCCCTTCGTGACTTCGTGATGAGCCGTCAAGTGATGGGCGTCGCGTGACGAGCCGTGAACGTACGGGAGTCTGAGATGTTGAGCACGAAACGGTTTGCATCGCTCGGCCTCGTGTGCGCGCTGCTCTGGGCTGCGGCGGCAGTGCGGGCGGGCGTAGCTGATTCAGCGGTCGCCGATGCGGCGATGCGCGGCGACGCCTCTGCCGTTCGCGCGCTGCTGCAGCGTGGAGCCGACGTGAACACCGCCCAGGGTGACGGGATGACGGCGCTTCACTGGGCCGCGGAACACGGCGATCACGATCTCGCCGCGGTGCTCCTCGAATCCGGCGCCAACCCTGGAGCCGAGACGCGGATCGGACGGCACACACCGCTGCACGTCGCCGCCCAGGGTGGTCACCACCTCGTCGTTCGCACGCTGCTGCAGAACAAGGCGGGCAAAGCCGGCGTGAACGCCACGACGACGACTGGCGCGGCGCCGCTGCATTTTGCGGCGGCCTCGGGCAGCCGCGAGACGGTCACGATCCTGCTGGACAGTGGCGCCGACGTGAATGTCCGTGAGCCGCAGTGGGGGCAGACCCCGCTCATGTTCGCCGCGGCGGCGGGGCGCGCAGACGTGGTCGGCGTGCTGCTGGCGAGTGGCGCCGACGTGAATGTCCGTGAGCCGCAGTGGGGGCAGACCCCGCTCATGTTCGCCGCGGCGGCGGGGCGCGCAGACGTGGTCGGCGTGCTGCTGGCGCGCGGCGCCGACGTGCGCGCAACGGGTAAGGTCGTGGACATCAGCGCACGCAATCGCCAGGACAGTGCAGCCAGCCGGGAGCGGAATGCGCGTGTGGCCGCGATCCAGAAGCAGCTCGCCGCCCGGACAGCCGCGGCGGCATCATCCGCGGCGGCATCGCCGCGCACCGCACGCAGTCGTGGCGGAGACGGCGATTCGGGCGGAGAGCCGGAGCCGCTCGGGTATGCCGACCTGGTGGGCGCGCAGGGAGGATTGACGGCATTGCTGCTGGCCGTGCGCGAGGGTCACGAAGACACCGTGTTCGCACTGCTCGACGGCGGCGCCGACATCAATCAGGTGAGCTCGTCGGATCACACGAGCCCGCTGCTCATGGCGGCGATCAATGGTCACTTCGATCTCGCGATGCGGTTGCTCGGGCGTGGCGCGGACGTGACGCGCGCGAGCGACGGCGGCGCGACGCCGCTCTATGGCGTACTGAACATGCAGTGGGCGCCGAAGGCGCGTCATCCCCAACCGGCCAAGTACATGCAGCAGAAAGTCGGCTATCTCGAGCTGGCCGAGGCCATCCTGAAGGCCGGCGCCGATCCGAACGCGCGGCTCCGGAAATCGCTCTGGTACACAACGTATAACCGCGATCTGCTGAGCGTCGATCGGACAGGCGCCACGCCGTTCTGGTGGGCCGCCTACACGCTCGATCTGCCGGCCATGAAACTGCTCCTCCGATACGGCGCCGATCCGAACATCGGCACGGCGAAAGTACCGGAGCGTTATGAGGAAGGCGGCCCGGATCCCAGCCTGCCCGATCGATCCGGTCTCGCGCCGATTCCGTGGTACGGTCCGGCTGTTGCACCCATCCACGCCGCGTCCGGCGTGGGCTACGGGCTTGGCTTTGCCGGCAACACGCATCGCCATGTGCCGGACGGCTGGCTGCCGGCGGTGAAGTTCCTCGTCGAAGAACTGGGCGCCGACGTCAACGCCCGGGATCACAATGGCTACACACCGCTCCATCATGCGGCGTCGCGAGGCGACAACGATTTGATTCGATACCTGATCTCAAAGGGTGCCGATGTGAAGGCGGTGAGTCGCACGGGCCAGACCACCGTGGACATGGCGAATGGTCCGGTGCAGCGAGTGCAGCCGTTCCCTGATACGATCGCGCTCCTCGAGAGCCTGGGTGCGAAGAACAATCACCGTTGCGTCAGCTGCTGATCGTCGGCCCGTTTCCTTCCTGGCCGCGCCGTCGCCGATGCTCCATGCCCGCCGTTCCTGCGCGATGCGCTGATTGTCATCGAGGGATACCGAGAGCAAACGACACTCGATCCGCGGCCGCTCATACTTCTACGGCTGAGCTGCGATCGCGGGGCGAATTCGATCCACGCGCGCCGATTCAACCCCCACCACAGGCACGGCTGGTTCCTTCCGCCTTTCTGAGGACGCGTGGCTAGCCCCGAACCTGTTCGGATCGTCATTGCCGACGAGCAGCCGATCTTTCGCGACGGGCTGCGACGGCTCCTCGAAACGCTTCCAGGCCTGAAGATTGTCGGTGAGGCGGTCGGCGATGAACACGCGGCGGCCATGATCCGGGCAATTCAGCCGGACATTTTCCTCTTGGGCCTCCCTGCCTCCGGCCCCTTCCAGCTCGACGCGTTGGAGCAGACCATGGCCGCCTGCCCATCGGTGCGGACCGTGATCCTCGCCGGAGCGCGATCGGTGGACACCTTCGAAGTGCTGACGGCCGCGATGCAGCTGGGGGCGCACGGCATCGTGCCGAAAGACTCGCCTCCCCGCGCGCTGTTCGAGAGCATCGAGAGCGTGATGGCCGGGCGCTACTGGCTCGGCCGCGACACGGCGTCCAACGATGTGGCAGCTGGCGTCCGCAAACTTGACACGATGCGACGCCAGACATTGGCGTTCGGACTGACGCGGCGCGAGCTCGACATCCTGCGTGCCGTCGTGGCGGGTGAGACGAACAAGGCCATTGCCCGCCGTCTCACCATCAGCGAGAACACGGTGAAACGCCACCTGACGCAGATCTTCGACAAGGTCGGCGTCTCGAGCCGGATCGAGCTCGCAGTCTTTGCCGCGCACCACCGCCTCGTCAATCGCAAATGACAGAGGCAGGATAGGCAGGACAGAAGCGCCTGCGGCCACACCCCGCCGGAGGACTGCGGAATCCGGAGGCGCGGTGTCAGCGTCAGTTCGCGCCGGGGGTGGGGCCCCGGCGCTAGTGCAAAGAAGGCAGGCAGGAAGGGCAGGAAGATCCTGCCCTCGACAGAGCAGCACGTGGTCGGGGTTCCCCCCGGACCGGACCGGGGGCGTGTCAGCGTCGTCTGTTGGCGGGAGCCTCCGGGTGCCAGTTGACGGCTTGCAGATCCGTCCATGGAAGCGGAGTCGTACGGCCGAGCACGGACGCGTGCTTCAGGTACGTATCGATCGACGCCACCACGATTCGCGCATCCACCTTGATCAGGCTGATGCCACCCAGCGAGAGGAGCCACCACCCATCAATAACAATCCCCTTGTCCAAGACGCGGTCAAGAACATCGATGGTGCTCGCCCGATAATCTGTCAGTCGTTCAACCATCCCGATCCGACCTGACGGTGAGGGTAGCCAGAGAGCCGCAGCCTTCAGAGCTGGAAGAACGCAGCGCGAGTTGCCAGAAACTCACCACCGAAAGCAATTCGGTCGCCATTCGCGTCAGGCCGTGATTAATTCAAAGGGTTGATAACTGGACAACTTCCACGTCACGAATCTATGCACGATCAGGTCGGTGGTGTAAGGAA
>QHWF01000098.1:0-5195 GCA_003222455.1 Acidobacteriota bacterium | reverse complement strand
GAAATATGGGTCACGAACGTACATCTAATGACACCGGGGATTCCGGTTCAACCACCTTCGGTCGTCTCACTACCATCGTGGTTGCCGACGACGAGTGGATGTTCCGGGCGAG
Organism: Acidobacteriota bacterium; assembly: GCA_003222455.1. GTDB lineage: Bacteria > Acidobacteriota > Vicinamibacteria > Vicinamibacterales > CAVVIG01 > QHWF01. The sequence continues at coordinate 5,083 of QHWF01000098.1, read as the reverse complement.
CCTGCGCCAGCTGCTGACGGCTCCGCCATCGGCCGTCAAAGACGCCTATGGTGTGGACATTGGCGACGGCTTCCAGGTCGTCGGCGAGGCTGGCAGTGGTCAGGACACGGTCGCCACCGTCGAGTCGGCTTCGCCGGATCTGCTGCTCCTCGACCTCGACATGCCACGGATGTCGGGCCTTGACGTCATGCGCGCCCTGCAGGGGGTCCGCCGCACGTTGCGGACGATCGTCCTCGCGGGTGAAATCAGAAAGCCCGAGCTGCTCAGCGTCGTCCAACTCGGCGCTCGCGGTGTCGTCCTGAAAGATGCGCCGACTGAGCTCCTGTTCGAAGCCATCATGTGCGTCCTGGCGGGCCGGCGCTGGCTGGACCAGAGGCTTGTCGCCGATTTGATGGAGATGGTGGGCACGAGGGCTGATCCGTCGAGCCCAGCCGCAGACCGGCAGCCGACCGGTCTGACACGTCGCGAACGCGAAGTGCTTGCGCTGGTGGTCGCAGGCTACGCCAACAAGGAGATCGCGCAAGCCTGCGGCGTCAGCGAAGAAACGATCAAACATCACCTCACGCGCATGTTCGACAAGGTCGGCGCATCCAACCGGCTGGAGCTCGCCATGCTCGCGACCACGTCCGGCCTCCTCGACGGATCGAGCTCGCCTCCAAAACCGGTGCAGTCTGCGGCCGCACCGCAGGTGCTACGAGATCTGGTCACCTCCGGGTGATTTACCTCATCGCCTAAACCTCTTATCGTCTTTGAGCACGACGGCTCTCGTTCTGAGAGCCTGCCAGGGCCGGCGGCGACGCCGCACGACGCCCTGTCCACCCGATGTGTCGATGGGAAGGGGTTCGATTTCCTACACGAAATCGAACCAAAAGGGGCGAAGCCTTGGCCAGCGCGCAATGGTTTGCAATCTGGACGCACAGTCACTGCGAACAACTCGTGCACGATCAGTTGACCACGAAAGGATTCCGCGCATTCCTTCCCGTCGTTCGGACCTGGTCGCGACGTGCGGGAAGGCAGCGTCTGGTTCCACGTCCGATGTTCCCGGGGTACCTGTTCCTGCACCATGCGGTGGACAAAGCGAGCCACCTCGAAATCCTCAAGACGAAAGGGGTCGTGCGGATACTCGGCGAGCGCTGGGACAGATTGACGCCGGTCGCCGATGTGGAGATCGAGGCGTTGCAGCAGGTCGTCAACAGTGACCTGATGGTCCTTCCGCACGCGTACCTGCGCGAAGGCCAGCGCGTCCGCATCGAAGCGGGACCGCTCGCGGGAGTCGAAGGCCTCTTCGTCCGCAGCCGGCCGAACCGCGGGCTCCTGGTCCTGTCGGTCAATCTGGTCCATCAAAGCGTCGCGGTCGAGGTGGACTGCACGTCTGTTGTTCCGGCATCTCCGACGCCGAGGCCGCGTCTGGTCCTCGAGTCGTCGCCTGCGCTGTGAGCCATCGATCGACCATTCACGTCGAGCGACCCATGGGATTCCATCTGACCATCGACGCGTGGGCCCGCAGGAAATGGTGGGCGGTGCTGGTGTTCAGCGCCGTGCTCGGTGGAATCGCCAGCGTCGCGGCCTCGCTCCCCGACCTGTACCGCTCGACCGCCACGGTGATCGTGGAGCGCGAGCAGGTGTCGGAGGCTTTCGTCCGGCCGTCAGTGACCGCAGAGCTCGACACCCGCATCCAGATGATCCGCGAGCAGGTGATGAGCCGCGCGCGGCTCACCGAGTTGATCAATCGGCTCGACTTGTATGCCGACTGGCGAAAGAAGGCACCGCTCGACACGGTGGTCGAACGAATGCGCCGCGACATTCAACTGGATCTGAAGGGTGTGGACCAGCCGATGAGTGGTCGAAGCGCGACTATCGCCTTCGCGATCACGTATGTCGGCCGCGAGCCACAAATGGTCGCCATCGTCGCCAATGCGCTGGCTGCTTTGTACGTAGAAGAGAACACGAAGATTCGCGAAGGGCAGGCCGTTCGAACCGCGGAGGTGCTGAAAACGCAGCTTCAGGACGTGAAGCAGGCGCTCGACGCACAAGAGCGCCGGACCAGTGACTTCAAGTTGAGTCATGCCGGCGAGCTGCCGCAGCAGGTCGAGGCCAATCTTGCCAGCCTCGAGCGGCTGAACACGCAGCTTCGGTTGAACGGCGAAAACCAGCTGCGCGCGATCGATCGCCGCGAACGGCTCGAGAAGGAACTGGCCGAGACAGCTCCGCGCTCCGAGCCCGCCACGGTGCTCTCACCGGATGAGGAGCGCCGCATCAAGCTGAGGCAGGAGCTCGTCGATCTCCGCCACCGGTTGACCGCCGAGCATCCTGACGTGGTCCGGCTCGCCGGCGAGCTCCAATCCCTGGAACAGGCGGCGGCGCAAACTCCCGCGCCCGAGAAGGACCCTGCGATTTCCACGGTTCCGAAACGAGACGTGAAGCAAGCGGTCAGCGACGTCGAGGCGGAGCTGCGTTCGTTGAAAGAAGAGGAGCGCGCGCTGCGCGAGGCGATGGGCGCGTACGAACAGCGCGTCGAGATCGCCCCGAGGCGGCAGCAGGATTTGCAGGCGCTGTCGCGCGACTACGAAGCCACCAAGGATCGCTACGACACACTGTTGAAACGATACGAAGAGGCGCAGCTCGCCGAGACGCTGGAGCAGGGCCGGCAGGTGGAGCGCTTCCGGGTCCTGGATCAGGCCATTGCCGCCCGGGAGCCGGCGGCGCCGAGCCGGCTGCGCATCGTCATGATGGGGTTCATGCTCGCGGTCGCACTTGCGGCGGTCGCTGTGTTGACGGCGGAGAAACTCAACACCGCGTTTCACAGCCTCGACGAGTTGCGCGAGGCGATCGGCCTTCCCACCGTGGTCAGGGTTCCGCTGATTCGCAGCGCGGCCGACATACGCCGGCGGCGATGGCGGATGGCGCTCGCCGCGGCAACCGCTGCCGCCGGTGTCGTGTTGATCGTCGCGGGCAGTCATCGCCTGGCGCGTGGAAACGAACAGATCGTTCGGCTGATGGAGCGCGGACATCTATGATGCGGGCGCAGGGCCGTATGCTGACCGACGTCGAGTCGTTGATCGAGGCGCCGCACGGCCTCGGGTTGTCGCAGCGGCCGGCGCTCTGCGACGTCACCGCCGATCGCGCCCGGATTTCGGAGAAGCTGGTCAGCCTCGTCGCGAGGGACTCGTGCGCCGCCGACCAGTATCGCGCGCTGCGGCAGACGGTGGAGCGGCTCCGCAGGGAGCGCGGGTTCCAGGTGATCGGCGTGACGAGCCCCTGTCCCGGCGACGGCAAAACGGTGACCACGTTGAACCTGGCCGGCGCCCTCGCACAGTCGCCGGACTCGCGCGTGCTGGTCGTCGATGCCGACCTGCGGCGGCCGAGCGTGGCAGAGTACCTGGCGCTGCCGCGCACATCCTTCCCGGGCCTCGCGGAGGCCATTCTCGATCCTGCGTACGACCTGGCCGCAGTCGTTCGCTGTCTCGACACGTTCAACCTGTCGGTTCTGCCGGCCGGGACGCCTCAGGTCACGCCGTACGAGCTGTTGAACTCTCCCCGGCTCGAAGGGCTTTTGCGAGACGCTCGCCGCACGTACGACTGCGTGTTGATCGACACGCCGCCGGCCGTCGCTCTGCCCGACTGCCGTCTCATCGAGCGTTTCGTCGATGCCTTCCTCGTCGTCGTCGCCGCGCACAAGACCCCGCGGACGCTCGTAGCCGAAGCGCTGAACGTGCTGGATCCGGCCAAGATTGCCGGCGTGGTCTTCAACGCCGACGATCGATCCCGGCCGAGCGAATACGGCTATGGCTACTACGGCTATCCCGAACGCGTTACCTGGTGGCAACGGCTCTTCGGCACGGTACGGTCCGCACGTGTTCGCTAACGTCGCTAAAAGGCGTACGCTCGTCATCGGCACCAGCTCGTTCGCCCGCATGGTGGCGTCCGAGGTCGCGCGCGATCAACGCCGCCATGTCCTTGTGGGAATGGTCGACGACAGACGGGCCGGGATGGGCGAGGAATCGCCCCGCGATTCACATCCCTTGATTGCCGGCCCACTCGCGCGTCTCGACGCGATTGTCGGCGCCCTTCGGCCCGATGTGATCGTCATCGCGGCGACCGATCGACGCGGGCGGCTCCCGATGCGCGACTTGCTGCAGGCGCGGCTGCAGGGCGTCCAGATCGAGGACGGCGTGCGATTCTACGAACGCCTGACCGGCAAGATCGCGATTGAGGCGCTGACGCCGGATCATCTCATTTCCTCTCAGGGCTTCCGCAAACGCGGCCTGGATCTCGCCGTCGGTCATGCCCTGAGCCTCGCTCTGTCGGCTGCGATCGTCGTGGTGCTCGCGCCGCTCTTCGCGCTGATCGCACTGGCGATCAAGCTGGATTCGGCGGGCCCCGTGTTCTTCGTGCACGACCGCGTCGGCTTTGGCGGGAAGCACCTCAGGCTGTTGAAATTTCGAACGATGTATCCCGCCGTCGGCACGACGTCGGAATGGGCAGCCGACAACGGCGCCCGCATCACCCGCGTCGGAAAATGGTTGCGCCAATACCATCTCGACGAGCTGCCGCAGTTGATCAACATCCTTCGCGGCGAGATGAACCTTGTCGGCCCTCGACCGCATCCAGTCCGCAACTTCGAATTGTTCATGGAGAAGATCCCGTATTACGCGCTGCGCGCAACCGTGCGGCCGGGGCTCACCGGATGGGCGCAGGTGCGACAGGGCTACGCGAACGGTCTCGATGAAGAGACTGAAAAGATGCGGTACGACCTGTACTACATCAAGCACATGTCGGCGTGGCTCGACCTTCGAATCCTCTGTCACACAGCCCGACTCCTATGGTCGGACCATGGGTCGCTGGTGACTCGCGACGCTCGACGCTCAACGGTGGACCCTCAAATCTCGACGCTCAATTCGCAACTCTCAACTTCTCAACCTCAATTCTGAACGGGAACACCGCTCAGTCTTTGAGGCGTGAGAGCACGTCGACAACACCCTCATCACACCAGGAGGTCAGTGACATGCCGCATCGAACGTCGTGCTATCGAGGTCTCTTCGCATTCACCGTCTTTCTGGCCGCGGCCGGACTGACGCGGCCG
>QHWF01000952.1:498-2425 GCA_003222455.1 Acidobacteriota bacterium | reverse complement strand
AACGCTCTTTGCACGCGTCTTCTCAAAAGTGAAAGGCGTCTGGCGGTACACGGACAGCACGTTCAGCGCGGCGCCTCTCGCCGCCACGCTGATTTATCCCGGCAATGGAGCAGTGAACGTCGATCGATCGCGCCTGGCGACATGGACGACGCTGCCGAACGCCGACGGCTACCACCTGTATGTCGGCTCGACTCTCGGGGCCAGGAACCTCCTGGACTGCAACGAGACTCAGGGCACGTCATGCGCGCTCGGGAACCTGCCGGTCGGTGCAACGCTGTTCGCGCGCCTGTATACGAGGCTTGGGGGTGTCTGGCGGTACGCCGATTCAACATTTACGGCGACGCCCATCGCGGCTGAGCTCGTCCATCCGCTGGACGGCGCGACGAACGTCGACGTGGCCCAACCATTCCAGTGGACGACCGCAATTGGCGCGGAAGCGTACAAGCTCTCCATCGGCAGCACGCCCGGTGGCGCTGATATCGCCGACAGCGGCGAGACGGCAAGCACCAGTTACCTCGCGACCGGCCTGCCGTCGAGCGGGATCCTGTACGCGCGTGTGTGGACGAAACTGAACGGCACGTGGGCCAGGCATTCTGACATCATGTTCTCGCCGGAAACCCGCAACGACGTCTCGAGCATCGTGACGCCAGTCGACGCGACGACACATTTCAATACGCTTCAGCCGTTTCAGTGGTCGGCCGTGGCCATCGCGCGAGCCTACCGGCTCACGATCGGCACCGCGCCCGGCGGCTCAGACCTGCACGACAGCGGCGAGATTGGCGTCACGCGGAGATTCGTTCCGAACCTGCCGCTCGGCGTCCCGCTCTTCGGGCAGGTGCAGGCGAAGATTGACGGCGTCTGGACCGCGAGCGATTTCACGTTCCAGGTGACTGGCAACACGGTGTCCTCGGTCAATCAGGTCAAGGGCGCTTTGTGGGCGACCAACTTCGTCAGGGAGATGGCGTCCGACGACGACGGCCGCCCGTTTGGATGGAGCGAGCTCGTGCGGTCGGTCGCGCCTCGTTACAACGCGCTGGACACCGACTACGCCGCCACGCTTCTCCATGTCCTGGGCGAAGTGAACATCCTGACGCCCGCGAGGCGGCTGCAGGTTGCGTTCAACGCGACGCCATCCGACGTGCACACGCTGGTCGAAGTGGTCGAGCCGAACTCGCTGCGCTGGATCGTGGTCGATCCGACGTTCGACGTCGCCGCACGGCGCAGCGATGGCACGTGGGCTTCCGCAGACGACATCTCCGCGGCGTCGCTCACCTCGAACTGGAGCGCCATTTCGTATGTGTTTCTGGGAACGGCGGGCGACGCGTACGTGCACAGCCACTACCTTGATTACCCGTTGCTCTATTTGAATGTCTATCACGAGGGCCAGCCGTTCGTTCCGGGGGTCGGGAACTCGCCGCTTCCGTACCTCGAGCCGGTCTCGCTGCCGGCAAGCGGCGTCCCGGCGTCGTATGTGATCGCATGCAGCGCATCAGCGTCCGCCGACGTCGTGATCGACGGAGCAACGGTTCTCGTCACCTGCGACGGAATCGACTCCCTGTCCGCGGTGTTCGCGGCGTCCACGGTGGCCGCTCCCGGGGGAAGCCCCGATGCGTTCCAGCTTGGTCGCGTCACACGGTTCGTATTCTGAAGACCCAATGTTAAGTGAGTGCGTCGGTTAGTTGAAATTCGAGTGGCGCCCGGTATAGGAGGGGGTGTTCCTGGCGGGAACACTCATTCCAGCAGGAGGTCACCACTCATGGCGTGAAGAGTACGACAGATCGACAGCCGACCTACGAGGCCGTCAAACGCGCTGGGCAAAACTGCGGGCCGAACTCGTGCTCCTCAATGCGTCGGCAGCTGCGAGTCTGGACGAAGGTCTCGAAGAGACCCTGACACTCCATCGCCTGGGCGTGTTCGCTAAAGTGAA
>QHWF01000952.1:0-458 GCA_003222455.1 Acidobacteriota bacterium | reverse complement strand
CTCGCGGCCAAGAGCGGCCTCGATAAAGGAGTTCAAAAAGGAGAGCGTCGACAGTGTCCGGTGTCTCCCTCTACTATCAGAAACACTTTCGCGGAGCAGCTCATCGATCGCGTTCGGGAAGGGTGGTGGTCGGACAAGAAGCCGCCTCGCCGGCGCTCCGCGCGCTCGCCGAGCTGAACTTTCCCCTGGTCATGACCACGAACTTCACTTGCAACCCGAGAGCAAACCAAGCCCCGACTGCACGCCGGATGCGACAGCGCAGCGTCCGTCCTTTCCAAGCGAGATCGCGCCTGGCTGTTGTCAAGAAGCCCCTTTACCTTGCACTGAAGGATATGTGGCTACAGTTCGGGGCTCAGCAGGGGATGGTGCGGGATGTCGCGCAAGAGGGGAAAGGGAGCCTCAACCAGAGGCGGCAGGCGAGAGGGCGCGGGACGACCTCCAACAAGCGTGACGGCGAG
>QHWF01000949.1 GCA_003222455.1 Acidobacteriota bacterium | reverse complement strand
CGTGCCGGCATCGCCATTGGTGCACAGCACGTACGTCACCTCACAGCCGCGGGCGATCCATCTGGCCACGACGCCGCCCGATCCGATCTCCGCGTCGTCGGGGTGGGCGAAGATGACCATGGCCCTCTCGGGCACGTCCGTCACGATCTCGAGCTTCCGGTCGTTGTCTGATCGCACGCCAGGATTCTACAGGACGCGCGTGGACGAACTGCAGCGTTCACCTCGTCACGTCGCCTTGACAGCGCGACACGCCTCGTGGTTTCTTTCCGCCCATCTGTCGCAGCGCCTCGATCCTTCGAGCGCAACGGTGCGCTTTCGTTCGGGAGGCGGCATCCAGCGGGGGACGCCGGGAGGTGATGTCTATGAGTGTGATGTGAGGTCGCACGCGGCGACGTCAAGGGCTAGACGTGAACGCTGCTGCCACCATCGGGAGGATGCTGTGGACAAGGTACTGTCTCGGGTAACACTCCTCGTAGTCGTCTTCGTCGTATCGTTCGCTTTCCAGCCTTTTGCTCAAGCCGACAAAGGCAACGCCGCCTGCCCGGGAGAAGACGTCTTCTATAACCCCGATAACGGTCAGGACATCATCGTCCCGGAGGGCTACAAGGTCGAGGTTTTCGCCAAAGACCTCAACTTCCCCACGGACATTGCGTTTGTGGGAAGCGCCAACAACTTCAAAGCGTATGTGCTGGAGTCCGGCACCGGTTTGCCCGGGCGCTGCAACAACAGACAACCTGCTCCGCCCTTGAACGCGAACGCGTTTGGGGGTGCGTTCTCTACGACCAATCCCTTCACGCCGGACATCGTCGTGTTCGATCAGAACGGCAACCGCCAGTCAGGTACGATCGGCAAACCGACGTCGACCACGAACGGATTTCAGGCTGACGGCCCAGCCATCGGGCTGGGCTTCGCGCGTGGGTTCAACGGAGGCACCCTGTTCGCGACCGACTCCAACCAGGGTGTGCGGGGGGCTCAGGGCGGTGGTAACCCCAACAACAGTTCCCGCATCGTGACCGTTGATACGCAGCGCAACACAGTCACACCGTTCATCGTCGGTCTGCCGACGGGAGACGCAGGGATCGACGACCAACGCCGGTGTCACCGGCCTCGACAATGGCAACGGAGGTAATCAGCACGAGATCCCGTGTCAGAGGATCACGCTGAGCAATGAGTTCTGGGAGTCACCGGATAACTCGAAACCGAGCGGAACGCCTTTGATCAAGACGAGCGGCTACTCCAACTTCGGCGTTTACCGCCCAGGAGCCGTCGTGCCAGCTTTTGAGGGCGCTTCGTCAACCGCGCCGACGGCTTGCACGGGTGCCATCCTGAGGGCGCGGATCGACACTTCGCATCCGGCCAGCACCATCCAGGCCGTTGCGTGGGGCTTCCGCAATCCTTTCGGCATCCGGTTCCCGCCGAAGGATCATCCACTGGGTGACTGTCTCTTCGTGACCGAGAATGGCGAGGACGAGCGCGGTGCTCGGCCGACCAACAACTCGCCGGATCGGTTACAGTGCGCGCGGCAGAACGATGACGGGACGCCGAGCTGGCACGGCTGGCCGGATCGCTTCGGCTTTCTCGATTCCACTCAGGCTGTCTTCAATCCCATCGGCGGCGGCGGCGACGACCTCTGCAACGGCCCGCTCGGCACCAACTTCAGGTTCCCGGCGTGCAAACCGACTGTCGTCGCCAAGGATGCCCCGGTGAGGCACGTGCTGGCCTTTCCGCCTCAGCAGCCGGTGGCGCCGCTTGCTCTCGAGCCTTCCGATGTCGCGGCGGTCGGCACCGATTTCGTGCCGGATTCGTTCGCTCACGGCGTCGTGAAGCGCGGCGCCGCGCTGGTGTCGCGCGAAGGCGACTTCGGGTTCTCGCCGTCGAACGGCAACCCGGAGGCCGGCCACGACGTCGAGCTGGTGAACTTCCAGGACAACCCTCTGGTGCTCAAGCTGACACGCTTCGCCTTCAACTGCCCCGCTTCGAAGCAGCACTTCAACCCTGATGGTTCTCCTGTATGTCTCAATGCCGACGGTAGCCAGGCCGAGACTGAACAGGCGTTTGTCGCCCGGCTCCGTGGAATCAATCGACCCGTCACGGTTGCATTCGGTCCCGACGGCGCGGCGTACCTCGTCGACTACGGCGCCGTGCGCGACCCGGGAGGGAGCGATCCCGGCTCGGCGTTCAAAGTCGGGGCGGATGCTCCGCTCGTTCAGATTCCGGGAACGGGCGTCATCTGGAAGATCAGCAGAATCGGACAGCGTGGTCGTGACGATGACCGCGGTCGCGACCGCGGCGGCGACAGAGACTGATCGTCGAGAAATCTGTTTCTTTTTGGGGCGGCCTTCGGGCCGCCCCTTCTCGATCGCCCGTCTCGCGTCAGCGGAGCAAGCGTCGCGCTTTCGCTGGACTCGACACGGTCAGGACGACGGCGCCGCTCCGGCCTGCCGTCGTCGCGTAGGCGGACTTGATGTTGATCCGAGCGCGCGCCAGCTTTTCCGCCACGCGGGCGACGGTGCCCGGCTTGTTGCGGAGCCTCACCACGAAAGCCGGCTCTTCATTGGCGCGCAGCTTCGCCGCTTTCAGAGCACGCTTGGCCCGCCCCGGATCGTTCACGACGAGTCGGAGCTTGCCGCTGCTGCTCCGGTCGCCCGCAGACAGCGCGGTGATGTTCACGCCGGCGTCAGCGAGCGCGCGGGTCACCCTCGCGAGGACTCCGGGCTTCGATTGGAGGGTCAGCGTCAGCTGGGTCGTCTTGGGCATGGCAGATCCTCCTCTTCAACGGTTCGACGCTCGCATCCGAGTCGGTTTTCAGCAGCACGCGCCGCCCGCGATCCGGCGCGCCTCGACCAGCTCGAGCCGCGTGTCGTCGGGCCCTTGCAGGAACGCGATGCGCGGCCCGTTGGGCACCTGCGTCGGCCCTTCGAGAAGCCGAGC
>QHWF01000097.1 GCA_003222455.1 Acidobacteriota bacterium | reverse complement strand
AGGTACTGCGGATCGTCGGGGTTGCTCTCGACTGCCGCTTTCAGATGCTGCCGCTGCGCGACCCAGTCGCCTCGCAGATCCGCGTTCTTGGCGAGCATGAGGTGCGCTCTTGCAAACGCCGGATCGATCCTGAGCGCGTCGTTGAAGGAGACGTCAGCCCGGGCAGGGTCATGCGTGAGAAAACCGAGCGCCCAGCGGTACGCGGCCCGTTTCGGATGCTGCCGCGCCCAGCGCTCGTACAGCGTCTGCAGCTGTGGGAGCGTCGGCGTCCGGCTCCCCGGCATCTGCGCGCGCCGCGTGCTCTCGATGAATCGCTGGTGCGCGTCCACGAAGTCGGGATCGGCGTCGATCGCCTTTCGAAATGCGGCGGCCGCCTCGGCGGGCTTTCCCGCCTTCGCGGCCGCTTCACCCTGAGAGAAGAGCGCCCGCGCCGCGGGCGTACCTTTGCTTTCGCGCGCATCGAGCGGCGCGGGCCGAAGGAGATGTCCCAGCCCCAGCAGGAGCGTGAACGCGAACAGTCGACCGCCGGTCATGAGTCCTCCTGGCCGGCAACGAGATCTGCCATCACGTGAGACGGCACGGGACGGCATCCGGTTGGGATTTGCGCGCATCCTTTGATGCTCGAAGAGGAACGCCACGAGGCAATCACAGGAGAGTAGGAGGCCAGGAGGCGAGCATGGAACATTCGGCGGGCCGGCCTGCCGCGCAGGCCGGCAGGCGCCGCTTCGCGGCGCCCGCCGAATGCTGAACGCATTCGCTTTTGATCTCCTGAGCTCCTGTTGATCCACTTGCGGCGGGATGTCACGCGACGATCTGCGGGATCGGCACGCCGTACACGTCGGTCAACCGCATGTCGCGGCCGTTGAACCTGTAGGTGAGTTTCTTGTGATCGACGCCCAGCAAATGCAGAATCGTCGCGTGCAGATCGTGGTACGAGATCGGCTGCTCCGCCGCTTTGTAGCCGAAGTCGTCCGTGGATCCAATCGCCTGACCTCCTTTGATCCCGGCGCCGGCCATCCAGATCGTCATCGCGCCGGGGTTGTGGTCGCGGCCGACGCCGCGCTGCGAGATCGGCATCCGCCCGAACTCGCCGTGCCAGAGGACCAGCGTCGTGTCGAGCAGCCCGCGCGCCTTCAGATCGGTGAGCAACCCGGCAATCGGACGGTCCGATTCGGCCGCGTGCTGTGAGTGATTCGACTTGACGTCGCCGTGTGCGTCCCACGTGTCGACGTTCTGGTTGCCCATCCCGCCGTGGAAGAGTTGAACGAACCGCACGCCGTGCTCGACGAGGCGCCGGGCCATCAGGCACTGTCTGCCGAAGGGCTCCGTGACCGTGTCGTCCAGTCCGTACAGCTTCCGCGTGGCCTCGGATTCGCGGGTCACGTCGAGGGCCTCGGGCGCGCAGCCCTGCATCCGGAACGCGAGCTCGTAGGACGAGATGCGCGCCGCCAGATCGGAGTTGCCCGGGTACTGCTGCATGTCGAGCTCGTTGAGCCTGGCCAGCAGATCGAGCCGCGCGCGCTGCTGCTCGGGACTGACGCTCGACGGCGGCTTCAGATCGACAATCGGATCGCCGGTCGCGCGAAACAGCGTGCCCTGATACGAAGCCGGCAGGAACCCCGAGCTCCAGTCGTTGACGCCGCCAATCGGACCGCCGCGGGCATCGTGGATGACCACGTACGCCGGCAGGCTCGAGCTCTCCGAGCCAAGCCCGTAGGTGACCCAGGAGCCGAGGCTCGGAAACCCCATGCGGGTCTGCCCCATCTGCATTTCGTACGTCGCCTGGACGTGATCGTTCGACTGGCCGTAGACCGATCGCACGAAGGCAATCTCGTCGGCGTGACCGCCGATCCGGGGAAAGATGTCCGACACTTCGATCCCGGACCGTCCGTATTTCTTGAACTGAAACGGGCTCGGCATCAACGGGCCCGGATGGCCCTGGCGCACGATGACGTCGCCGCCGACCTTGCCGTCGAGCGGCTCACCGGCGTATTTGATCAGGGCGGCCTTGGGATCGAACGTGTCGACGTGACTGACGCCTCCGCTCATGAACAGGGAGATCACCGCGGTCGCGCGTGGCTTGAAGTGCGGCGGTTTCGGGGCGTACGGATTGGACCCGATCGGTGTGGCGCCGCACGCCGCGCCGGTGCTGCCGCCATCCGCCGCCAGCAACCGGTCCTGGTTCAGCAGGTAGGCGAGCGCCAGTCCGCTCACGCCGCCGCCCGAGCGAAAGAGAAAATCACGTCTCGACCAGCACGTCTTGCACGTCTTCATGATGAGCGTTACCTGGTGTAGACGAATTCGTTCAGGTTGAACAGCACATGGGTGAGATCGACGAGCGAATGGGTCTTCGTCGACTCGACGGCCACGCGCATTTCGGTCTCGGTCGGCGCCCGGGTCAATGCGATGCGGTAGGCGAGATCGATCTGCCGCTGCGGATCGTCCCCTGCTTCTTTTCTGACGCGATCGGCAAACAGCTCGGCCTGGCGGAGCACGAACGGATCGTTCAGCAGCATCAACGCCTGCGTGGGGACCGTCGACACGTTCCGCGCGGCGGCCGTGATGTTCTGTTCCGGCAGATCGAACACCTGGAACATGGGGAAGGCGAGTCCGCGGCGGCGATAGACATACACGCTGCGCCGCCACGCGGCGGGTCCGTCCTCGTCATTCTTCCAGACGCCGTAGCTCACCGACGACAGAATCTCTTTGGGCAGCGGCGGAAACGCAGGCGGACCGCCGATCGTCAGATTGATGCCGCCGCTGGCGGTGAGGATAGTGTCGCGCACGACCTCGGCGTCGAGCCTCTGCGCGCGGAACCGCCACAGATACTGGTTCTGGGGATCCTTTTCACGATCCGCCGCGTCCTCGTACGCCGACGCCATCTGATACGCCTCCGACGTCATGATCAACCGGTGCATCTGTTTGATGCTCCAGCCGCGCTTCATGAATTCGACCGCCAGATAGTCCAGCAGTTCGGGATGCGTCGGCGGTTCGCCCATCTTGCCGAAGTTGTCGAGCGTCGCAACGATGCCGCGTCCGAAATGATGATGCCAGATGCGATTGACGATGACGCGCGCCGTGAGCGGGTTCTGCGACGAACCGAGCCATTCGGCCAACGCGCGCCGGCGTCCCGACGTATGGCCGTCGGCCGGTGGGATTTCGGTGGGCGGATCACCATACGTCGCCACGGTGACGAACCCGGGCTTCATCACCGACCCCCTGGTGTTGGCGTCGCCGCGGATCAGGAAGTACGCCGGCGGGGCCTGGTAGCGGCCCGGACCGGTATGCAGGAACGTACCCGACGCGTCCGTGATTCGGCACTTCGGGCAGCCGATCACTTCGTCGCCGTCGCCGTCGGGCGCGAACCGGTAATCGCCGTCCGTGACGATTTCGGCAACCGGGAGGGGCTTCGGTTTTTCCTTGTCGAGCGCCGCGATCTGATCGGTGAGTGCCTTCTTTCTGGCCGCTTCGTCCGGCGTCAGGACGCGATCGACGGCCCGGCCGACGTTCACCTGTTCGATGACCTGTTGCGCGAGCAACTGTTCACCCGGTGTCCGTTCGCGTTCCGGCTTCGCGATCGCCCGTTGCACCACTTCGGGGAACTGCTTGTACGCCTCCTGTCGCAACTTCTCCTGGTACGGCGCTTCGATCTGCTTGATCTCGGCCTTCAGTGCGGCCTGCCGTGCCTCGATCCCTTTGAGCTTCTGCTCGTACGCCTCCGCGTCGGCGCGCGGGACCAGCGGATACGTGGTTTCCACGTAGCCGAAGAATGTCGCGACGAGACTGTAGTAGTCCTTTTGTGGAATCGGATCGAACTTGTGGTTGTGGCAACGCGCGCACTGGACAGTGAGGCCGAGCAGGCCCCTTCCGGTCGTCGCGATCAGATCGTCGAGGTACTCGTACCGACGCTCCGGATTGTCTTTCTCGCGAAACGCGACTCGGGGACCCGCGCGCAGGAAACCGGTGGCGATCAGGGTGTCGTCGGTTTTCGTGTCCAGCTCGTCGCCGGCAATCTGCTCCTTCAGGAACACGTTATACGGTTTGTCCTGGTTGAAGGATCGGATCACGTAATCGCGGTAGCGCCAGGCGTTCGGCCGATCGTAGTCGTGCTCGAAGCCGCCCGAGTCGGCGTACCGCGCCACGTCCAGCCAGTGCCGGCCCCAGCGCTCGCCATAATGGGGCGACGCGAGCAGCGTGTCGATGGCGCGCGCCCATGCGCCTGGACTGGTGTCTGCGAGAAACGCCGCGGTTTCAGCCGGCGTCGGCGGCAGACCGATCAGATCCAGGTAGGCGCGGCGCAGCAGGACGAGCGGAGCGGCGTGAGGCGCCGCTTTGAGGCCCTTGTCCTGACGCGCTCGTTCGAGGAACCGATCGATCGGATTCTGGAACGCGACCGGCACGTCGGGAACGGGCGCCTGCACCGGCAGCTTGAAGGCCCAGTAGTTTCGCGCCGCGGCCGGGATGTCCATGTTTTCGAGCGCGGCGAGCGCACCTGCGCGATCAAGCGGCGCCGCCGTCGCGCTGGCGACGGCCTCGTCCCAGTGAGCCCCTTGATCGATCCACGCTTTGATGGAGGCAATCTGCTGCGGCGTGAGCGTGCCCTTCATCGGCATCGAGGGCTGCTCGAGTCCGGCGATTCGACGATACAGACGGCTCTGCTCCGCGCTGCCCGGAACAATCGCCACACCCTGATCGCCGCCCTTCAACGCGGTTTCGCGGGTCCGCAGGTCGAGACCGGACGCCTGGAGATCGCCATGACAGCCCTCGCAGGCGGCGTGCAGAATCGGCCGGATGTCTTTCGCAAAGGAAACGGCTTCCTGCGCGCTCGTCAGAGGCGCGACCGGACCGGGAAGCAGGAGGCTCCCCACACCAAACGCCGACGCGACAAAGGCTTGCCTGATCACGCAGCCCTCCTGCGCACTTCGCTGCGGTCACATACGTGCAGCCCCGCGCCGTTCAGGACAGGCTGACCGGACCGGCGGCCTGAACGGTGTGTGCACGAATCACCTTGCGCAGCCCTTCAGGGCTCGCAAGATTCGAGCCCATGATACTGCCGGTCGTGACAATTTGATGAACGAAGTCTCGCTCGTGGTTCTGAACAAATCGCGTGGTTGCCAATAAATAGCGGGATCCGGCTCAACAACACGACAAACGCGAAGAAAATCGCGGCCTTAACGCCGCGACCGCGGCTTCTGGTTCTCGGCGATCCGGGCCTTGACCAGTTTCCTCACCAGCCCAGCCGGTAGGGGGTCGTCTGGTTGAAAGCGGATGGTGCCTTGGCTCGTGTCGTAGTCTTCGAGCTCGGTTTCGAGGTCGGCCAGCGTGGAGGAGCTCATCAGGTAGAAGGCGCAGTGCTTGGTGGTCGCGCCGAAGCCCACGAGCATGCCATTCTGCCGGTAAGCCGGGATCCCGTAGCTGATGCACTCTTCGGCCTTCGGCGCGGCAATCCTGATCGTCTTTCGCAGCTTCTCGAGCGCCGTTCGCTGATCAGCGCGGACGGTTGCGAGGTAATCGTCGACAGTCCTGGGTTTCGCTGCCACCTTTACCGCTCCCCGACTGCTGAACCCCGCCGACCTCCAGAAAGAACGTCCACAATTGAACGCAAAGGCCGCAAAGGACGCAAAGAAGAACAGTCTTTCTTAGCGGCCTTCGCGGCCTTTGCGTTCGACGGCCGCACATAGTTGGACACGCTCCTAGCTTGGACGTACGTACGGGATGATGTGCTCCCATTCGCTCGCGTCCGACCGCGCCACGACCGCCACGACCGGTTCGGTGTCGCTCACGTTGAACACCTCATGCGGCACGCCAGGCTCGATGAAGATGAAGTCGCCGGCCTCGTTCTCGACTACGAGCTCCAGCGAAGGCCCGTATTCGTGGCGGACGCGTCCCTGCAGGATGTAGAGCATCACCTCGAAGCCGACGTGGATGTGCGCCGCAGCCACGCCGCCTGGCGGGATTGTGGCCACGTTCATCGACAACTGTCTGGCGCCGACGTTCTTCGCCGACAGACCCGTTTTGTATTGAATGCCGTTCCACCCGCGCACGTTGCCGCCACCGCGAATCGTGAAGATCCCATCGTGTCCTTCAGCGGGCGCCACATCGGAACGCGAGATCTCGGACATCGGCTCCTCCCGCGTTGCATCTTACGATTGTTGCCCGCCTGGATCGCAACATTCGAACCAGCCTGCAAGAAATGCCGGGTCGTGTCCCCCTTCAGGCGGACTGGCCCGTCCGGCTGAAGCCGGACACTACGGACGTTTTCTTGAACGGCTCCGGCGCGTGTTTTCGGTAGTTGTCCGGCTTCAGCCGGACCTGGCACGGCCTGAAGGCGTTGCCTTACACGAATCCCATCGGCAGTTGAAGTAGACTTCACCGCCTGAGGCGCGGACTTGACCACCGACGATCTCGAGCGCTGGCGCACCGAGTTCCCCATCCTGGCATCGACCGTCTACATGATCAGCAACTCGCTCGGCGCGATGCCGCGCCGGACGGCGGAGTCGCTGGCCGAGTACGCGCACACGTGGGCGACGCGCGGCGTGCGCGCCTGGGAGGAGCGCTGGTGGGAGATGGCTCGCGAAGTCGGCGACAAGGTGGGCCGCGTCATCGGCGCACCCGCCGGATCCGTCAGCATGCACGAGAACGTAACGACGGCGGCGATGGTGGCGCTGGCGTGCGTGCGGCCGCGACCGGAGCGCAACCGGATTGTGTGTCTGGCCGCGGATTTCCCCTCTCTCATTTATTTCTATCGCGCCCAGGAAGTGCTTGGCTTCGACCTGACCGTCGTCCCCGCCGATCCTGACTTCGTCGTGCCGCTCGACCGCCTGCTCGACGCGATCGACGGGCGCACGGCGTTCGTCTCGTTCTCGCACGTGCTGTTCAAGACGTCGTACATCATGGACGCCGCCGCGGTCGTGGCGCGCGCACACGACCGCGGCGCGCTCGTGTTGCTCGACGGGTATCAGTCGGCCGGCATCATTCCGCTCGACGTCACCGCCCTCGGGGTGGACTTCTTTGCCGGCGGCTGTCTCAAGTGGCTGTGCGGCGGGCCGGGCACGGCATTCCTCTACACGCGGCCGGACCTGCTTCGAACCGCGCAGCCGCGATTCACCGGCTGGTTCTCGCATCGCAGCCCGTTCACGTTCGACACCGGCCCGGTCGATCCGCGCGGCGACGCCATGCGGATGATGAACGGCACGCCGTCGATCCCCGCATACTACGCGGCCTTACCGGGCCTGGAGATCATCGCGGCGGTCGGCCTCGATCGCATCCGCGCCCGATCGAAACAGCTGACGGCGCGCGTTTTCGCACTGGCCGAGCGTCATGGGTTCCCGTCCATTGCCACGCGCGACCCGGAACGGCTGGCGGGCACCGTCGCCGTCAATCCGCCCGATGCGCTGCAGGTCTCGCGCGCACTCAAGGCGCGCGACTTCGTCGTCGACTTCCGGCCGGGCGTGGGGATCCGGATCTCGCCGCACTTTTACAACACGGTGGACGAGATCGACCGCCTGATGGTGGAGATGGCGCGCATCGTCGAACACCGGGACTATGCGGCGGACGCAACGGTTCGTTCGGTGGTCACATGATGCCTAAGCTAGCCCACGAAATGCACCCACCAAAAATGCAACCACGAAGTCACGAAGACACGAAGCACGCACGAAGAATATGTACAGAAGGGCTTTCTTCGTGGTTTCGTGTCTTCGTGGCAAGAAATG
>QHWF01000096.1 GCA_003222455.1 Acidobacteriota bacterium | reverse complement strand
AGCGCGTCAACTACTTCGGCCAGATCGCCGAGCTCGATGGCCAGGGCCGGGTGCTAGTTCCCGCGCGGTTGCGCGAAACGGCGGCCATCAGCGGCGACATTGACGTGATCGGCCAGGCCACGTACCTCGATGCCTGGAACCACGATCGTCTTCTCGCCAAGCTGCAGCGCGACCCGTACACAAAGGATGATGCCCAGGTGCTGGCGGAGCACGGCATCTGATGGCGCACATCCCCGTCATGACCGCCGAAGTGCTGGAGCATCTCCGCCCCGGGGGCGGCGGGCTGTTCGTCGATTGCACGGTCGGTCTCGGCGGCCACGCGCGCGCGCTGCTCGAAGCGGGCGCGACCCGGATTCTGGGACTCGATCGCGACCTCGACGCGCTCGCGCGCGCGCGCGAGACGCTGGCGCCGTGGAGCCATCGCGTCGAGCTGGTGCACGCCGACTATCGCTCGCTCGACGACGTGCTCGATCGACAGCAGATTGCGCACGTCGACGGCACGCTGGCGGATCTGGGGGTCTCGTCGATGCAGTTCGAGACGCCGGGCCGCGGCTTCAGCTTTCACCGCGACGAGCCGCTCGACATGCGCATGGACCGCAGCCGCGGCGAAACGGCTGCGGATCTGGTCGCACGGGCCACCGAACGCGAGCTCGCCGATGCCATCTTTGCCTACGGTGAGGAGCGATTCTCCCGTCGCATCGCACGCGCCATCGTCGAGGCGCGCCAGGACGCGCCCGTCGACACGACCCTTCGCCTCGCGTCCATCGTGCGCCGCGCGATTCCGCGCCGCGGATTCATGCGGATCGATCCGGCGACACGCACGTTTCAGGCGCTTCGCATCTGGGTGAACCGCGAGCTCGAAGGGCTCGATCGATTCATCGAGACGGCCACCGCCCGGCTGCGCGCGGGCGCCCGGCTCGTCGTAATCGCATTTCATTCGCTCGAGGATCGCATCGTGAAGCACACGCTGCGTGCCCTCGAGCGTCGCGAACCGCTCGTCCGCATCCTGACCAGAAAACCGCTCGTGCCGACCGACGACGAGGTGACGCAGAATCCGCGCGCTCGGAGCGCGAAGCTGCGCGCCGCCGAAAGGCTGACGTGAGATGCCGGAACCGTTCGAATACGCCATCAGGAAAGACGTCCGCAACAACCCGATCGTCCGGGAAGTCGACCAGGCACGCCAGCGCGAGTTGTGGGCGTCGGTCGGCATCGGCGGCCTCCTCGTCCTGGCGCTGCTCTTTTCCGCGTGGCAGCACTTCGAGCTGCTGCGCCACGGGTATCAGCTCGAGGAGCTTCAGCGGCAGCGCGCCGTGGAGGAAGAGACCGGCCGACGGCTGCGGCTGGAGATCGACACGTTGAATTCGCCGAAACGTATCGAGAAACTCGCCATCGAGCGGCTGCATCTTGTACCACCGTCCCGCGACGAAGCCATCGTCCTCGAACGGATCGTGCAGGCCGCTCCGCCGGCGAAATCAGTGATCGCGCGGCGATGACGGCGGCGCTCCTCCGGTCCGATTGGCGCGCCACGCTGAAGCGGCGAACGCTCGTCGCCGCGGCACTGCTGGGAATCTGGGCCGCCGGCATCGAAGCCCGTCTCGTGCACCTGCAGGTCGTCCGGCACGGCGATCTCGTCGCACGCGCCGAGCGCCAGCAGCTCGGCACGAGCGAAGCGCCGGCCAAGCGCGGCGATATCGTCGATCGCCGCGGTCATGTTCTGGCGACGAGCGTCGACGCCGACACGATTTATGCCGTGCCATCGGAAATCGGCGATCCCGATGCCACGGTCGCCAGGCTGTGCGCGGCCTTCAGCGATTGCACGGCGAAGGAGCGTCAGGCGCTCGGCGAGCGGCTCCGCCAGCGCAAGGCGTTTGCCTACGTTCGGCGGCAAGTGTCTCCGGACCACAAGCGACGCGTGGAGGATCTCAACCTCGAAGGCGTCGGGTTCATGACCGAGAGCAAGCGCTTCTATCCAAACAAAGAGCTGGCTGCGCACCTGTTGGGATGGGTGGGTGTCGACAACCTCGGGCTCGGCGGCCTTGAATCGACGTACGATTCGATCATCCGTGGCAAACCGGGGAAGGTGCTCGTGCAGACCGACGCGCGCCGGCACGCGTACAGCCGCACTGAATGGCCGCCAACTGCGGGCTCGACGGTGGAGCTCACGATCGACGAGTACCTGCAGCACGTGGCCGAACGCGAGCTCGAGGCGGGCGTGCGGGAGAACCGCGCGGGCAGCGGGACGGCAATCGTGATGAATCCGCACACGGGCGAGATTCTCGCCCTCGCGAACGTCCCGACGTTCAACCCGAACGCGTTCCGCGACGCAACGGACAACGAGCGGCGCAACCGCGGCGTGCAGGATCTCTACGAGCCGGGCTCGACCTTCAAAGTCGTCACGGCGTCGGCCGCCATCGAAGAAAAGGTGATGCCGATCAACACGTGGATCGACACAAGTCCAGGCCGCGTCTACATCAGCGGACGGAAACCGATCACCGAGGATCGAGGCAGGAACCTGGGCGTGCTCTCCTTCACCGACGTCATCGTCAAGTCGAGCAACATCGGCGCAATCAAAATCGGGTTCAAGGTTGGCACGGAACGGATGAGCCGTTTCGTGTCGCTGTTCGGGTTTGGCCGCGTGTCGTCGCCGGATTTCCCGGGAGAGAATCCCGGTATCGTCTGGAGCCCGGAAAAGTGGACCGAGAGCGCGCTCGCGTCGGTGTCGATGGGCTATCAGATTGGCGTCACGCCGCTGCAGATGGCGATGGCCGTCAGTTCGGTCGCAAACGGGGGCGAGCTTGTTGAACCGCGGGTGATTCGCGCGGTCTATCGGGACAATCGCCGATACGTCGTCAAACCAAAAACGCTTCGCCGCACGATCAGCCGGGAAACGGCTGCGACCCTCACTTCAATCATGGAGGAAGTCGTCAATCGCGGCACCGCGAAACGGGCGCAGATTCCAGGCTACACGATCGCCGGGAAGACCGGCACCGCCTCGAAGCTGGTCAACGGCCATTACTCGCACACCGACAACAACGCGTCGTTCGTCGGCTTCGTGCCTTCCCGGAACCCGGCGCTCACGATCATCGTCGTCGTCGATTCGCCGCACGGGGAGAACGGAACGCACGGCGGCTCCGTGGCCGCGCCGATCTGGAAACGGATTACCGAGCCGGCGCTGCAGCATCTTGGTGTCGCCCCCGACGTCGATCCCGCCGATCCGGTGCTGGTTGCACGTGGTGACGACGAGAACGCGCCCATCGAGACGACGAACGTGGCCGACGTCGGCCAGCCGACCGTGAGTCTGATCGTGGACAGCGCACCCGGACAGGTGCCGGATGTGACCGGCATGAGCGCACGCGACGCAATCCGGCAACTCATGAAAGGGGGACTGAATGCACGGCTGTCGGGCGACGGCGTTGTCGTCTCGCAGGATCCGCCGGCGGGTACGCCGCTCGAACCCGGCATGGTATGCCGGCTCGTGCTCGATCTATCGGCGGCGCGTCGCTCGCCGACCGCGGCATCGGGGCACCCATGACCTGGTCGCATTTGCGCCGCGCGCTGCGTGCCGAGGGACTCGCGCGTACGGACGATCAGGATGGCGCATCCGATCGGCCGGTGACGGGCATCGCGTACGACTCTCGCGCGGTCAAACCAGGCAACGTGTTCGTTGCGCTCAAGGGCCAGCACGCCGACGGCACGGCGTTCGTTCGCCAGGCGCTGGAGCGGGGCGCCGTGGCGGTTGTTTCGGAGACTGCGGCGCCGGAGGGCGCGCACGTGGCATGGGTCACGGCAACCGATGCCCGACTTGCCCTCGCGGTTCTCGCTGACACGTTCTTCCGGCACCCGAGCGGCGACATGCGGGTGGTCGGGATCACGGGTACGAATGGAAAGACGACCACGGCGTATCTGCTCGTGTCGATATTCGAGGCGGCAGGAATACGGTGCGGGATGCTCGGAACGGTTGCGTACAGGACCGGTCCCGGAGAGAACGACGTGAAGGCAGCCGAGCGCACGACGCCGGAAGCGCCGGACGTCCAGCAAATGCTGCAGGAGATGGTGGACCGCGGCTGCCGGGCCAGCGTCCTGGAGGTGTCCTCGCATGCGCTGGCGATGCGGCGAGTGGACAGCACGACGTTCGCCGCTGGCGTGTTCACGAACCTCACACGGGATCATCTCGACTTCCACTCGGACATGGAGGCGTACTTTCAGGCAAAACGGCGGCTCTTCGAGATGCTTCCGCGCGACGCGCCGAGTCTGTTGAACGCCGACGATCCACGCGGGCCGTCGCTCGCCGGCGCCGGGGGCCGGCCCGTCACGTACGCGATTGGGCGTCCAGCCGACATCACGCCGGGACCGCTCTCGTTCTCGGTCGAGGGGCTGACGTTCGACGTGCGGACTCCGGGAGGGGCGTTGCACATCACCTCGAAGCTGGTCGGCCGGCCAAACGTCTACAACATTCTCGCGGCTGTGGGGACGGCGACTGCACTCGGCCTGCCGTTCGACGTGATCGAACGCGGCGTCCGGAGCCTCGAAGGCGTGCCGGGGCGCTTTCAGGTGGTATCGGACGCGACCGACGAGGTGACGGTCGTGGTCGATTACGCGCACACGGACGATGCGTTGCGTAATCTGCTCGAAACGGCGCGGCCGCTCGCGGCCGGGCGGCTCATCACCGTGTTCGGGTGCGGCGGCGATCGCGATCGCACGAAGCGGCCGCTGATGGGCGCGGTGGCCGGCCGTCTGAGCGACGTCATCGTGATCACGTCCGACAACCCGCGCAGCGAAGATCCCGACCGGATTATCGACGAGATCCAACGGGGCATCACCGCCGACACGCGCCGCACCGAAGCCGACCGGCCGCTCGCCATCGTGGATCGACGTGCGGCGATTGCCAAAGCCGTCGAGATGGCGCGGCCCGGCGACCTGGTGCTCGTCGCCGGGAAAGGCCACGAGAAGTATCAGGCGATCGGCGATCGGACGCTGCCGTTCGACGACGTCGCGGTCGCGCGCGAGGCGCTCGGACGCCGCAAGACGAATTCGGGCGTGACGTGAATGAGATTCAGCTGACCGGCGCGTGGGTGAGCGCCGCCGTGTCCGGCACGATTGTGTCGGGCGATCCGTCGACGGCGTTCCTCGGGGTGTCGATCGACACACGGTCGATGTCGCGAGGCGAGCTGTTCGTCGCGATTCGCGGCGAGCGGTTCGATGGTGTGGAGTTTGCCGGCCAGGCAGTCATGGCTGGAGCCGCGGGCGTCATCGTGCCACGTCCGGGTGGCCGGAGCGGGACCGCGGCGGATCGAAACATGCAAAACGCTGTGCCGCTGGTGGTGATCGAAGTGGACGACACGACCGTGGCGCTGCAGTCGCTGGCGCACGCGGTGCGCCGCGCATCGGGCACGAAGGTTGTGGCCATCACCGGCAGCGCCGGCAAGACCACGACGAAGGAAGTGACGGGCGAGTTTCTGGCGACACGGTACCGCGTCGTCCGCAACCGCGGAAACTTGAACAACCACATTGGATTGCCGCTGTCGCTGATGGAGCTGCGCAAGAGGCCGGACGTCGCCGTCGTCGAGCTGGGCATGAATCACCCTGGCGAAATCACCACGCTGGTCCGGATTGCCGAGCCTGACGTGCGGGTATGGACGAATGTCGGCGAGGCACATGTGGGCTTCTTCGAGTCGGTCGACGCGATCGCCGATGCGAAGTCCGAGATTTTCGAAGGCGCGTCGGCGGCCACGCTTCTGGTCGCGAACGCCGACGACTACCGCGTGGCCGAGCGCGCCCGGAGATTTTCGGGCAGGGTCACGACGTTCGGCATCGAACGCGATGCGGACGTCCGCGCCACGGCCGTCGCGGATCGCGGCGTCGAGGGAACCGCTGCGCACGTGACGACGTCTCGCGGCGCGATTGATATCACGACACCGCTCGTCGGCCGGGGCAATCTCGAGAACGTGCTGGCCGCCACGGCCGTCGCGCTGGAGTTCGACGTGCCGCTCGCGACCGTTGCGGAGCATGCCGCGCAGCTGCGGCCGGCGACGCATCGCGGGGAGATCGTCCGGCTGACAAGCGGGGTCACGGTCATCGACGACAGCTACAACGCAAATCCGACCGCGACGCGCCGGGCGATCGATGTCCTGGCGACCGCGTCCGCCTCGCGCCGCATCGCGGTGCTCGGCGAGATGCTCGAGCTCGGCGAGTACGCGGCGGACCTGCATGCGGACGTGGGACGGGCCGTCGCGGCGGCCGACATCGACCTGCTGATCACGGTCGGAGGCGACGGCGCGGCGGCATTGGCGGCCACGGCGGTGGCGGCCGGTCTGGGCGCTGGACGAGTACTTCACTTCCCGACCAGCGATCAGGCCGCTGATGCAGTGGCTCGACTGATTCTGCCTGGCGACGTGGTGCTGGTGAAGGGATCGCGTGGGGTGAAAACCGAACGCGTCGTGGAACGGCTGAAGGCGGAGCGTGGCTGATGCTGTTCCATCTGCTCTATCCGTTCCGCACCCAGCTGTCGGTGCTGAACGTCACGCAGTACATCACGTTTCGCACGGCTGCCGCGAGCCTCTCCGCGCTCGCGATCAGCCTGGCGCTCGGCCCGTGGATGGTGCGGAAGCTCCGCGAGTTCCAGATTGGGCAGGTGATACGGGCGGAGGGGCCAACCACGCACAAGCCAAAGGCGGGGACGCCAACGATGGGCGGGCTGCTCATTCTGACGGCGGCGCTGGTCCCGACATTGTTGTGGTCGAACCTGACCAATGTGTATGTCTGGATCGCCGTACTGACGACGGCGGGCTTCGGCGCCATCGGCTTTGCCGACGACTATCTCAAGATCGTGCGGCGATCCCATCACGGCCTGTGGCCACGCTACAAGATGGGGTATCAGCTGCTCCTCGGCATCGCCGTCGGCGTCACGCTGCTGCTGCTGGCGCGCAACAACCTGTACAGCACGCGGCTGATTTTTCCGTTTTTCAAGCGGCTGATTCCCGACCTCGGCTCGGGCTACGTGTTCTTCGCCGCCTTTGTCCTCGTGGCTGCGTCGAACGCGGTGAACCTGACGGATGGTCTGGACGGACTCGCTATCAGCACGTTCGCGATCGCAGCCGCCGCGTACACCGCTCTCGCCTATGTCACGGGACACCGCGTGTTCGCCGACTACCTGCTGCTGGTGCACTTTCCGCCGGCGGCGGAGCTGACCGTCTTCGGCGGGGCGCTGGTCGGCTCCTCACTCGGGTTCCTCTGGTACAACTCGTACCCCGCCGAGATTTTCATGGGCGACGTCGGATCGCTGGCGCTTGGCGCCGCCCTCGGCACGGTGGCCATTCTGATCAAGCAGGAGCTGCTGCTGCCGATTGTCGGCGGCGTGTTCGTGCTCGAGGCGCTTTCGGTGATCCTGCAGGTCGGGTATTTCAAGGCGACGGGTGGGCAGCGCTTGTTCCGCATGGCGCCGCTCCATCATCACTTCGAGCTGATTGGCTGGAGCGAGCCGAAGGTCATCACGCGGTTCGTCATCGTGGCGATCATCTTCGCGCTGTTCAGTCTGGCGACGTTGAAGCTTCGCTGACATGGCTTTCGGCTTTGGGCTGCAGGCTTTGGGCCATATGTCTGGAATTCGTACCGGATTCGATGTGACGAACAAACGCGTGACCGTTGCGGGCGCCGCACGGAGCGGACTGGCCGCGGCTGAACTGCTCGTCCGTCGCGGCGCTCACGTGACG
>QHWF01000950.1 GCA_003222455.1 Acidobacteriota bacterium | reverse complement strand
TCGACGTATGAAGAGAAGCGCGCGCGGCCCGAGTGGGCGCGGCAGATGGACGTCGAATTCGCCGGCCTGCTGGATCGGGGCGAGACCATCAAGCTGAAGGAGCTGAATGCGGCGTTTCAGAATCCGAAGCTCATCTCGATCGCATATTTCCAGGCCTCGCTGCTCGTCGACCACATCGTCTCGTCGTATGGCGATGCCGGCTTGCGCAAGCTCGTACGGAGCTACAGCCGGGGCGTCGATACCGACGCGGCGTTGAAGGAAGCGCTCGATACCGACTTCGATCAGATGCAGGCCGGTTTCGACAAGACGGTGGACCGCCTGTTCGCCGGGTTGCGCGGTGTGGTCAATGCGCCGAAGGGCAGCGATCTGCTGGCGATGCCGCTCGAGGATCTCAGAAAACTCGCGAGCGAGCAGCCGCGAAGCTATCCGGTGCAGCTGGTGCTCGGCCACCAACTGCGGAAAGCCGGACAGCCGGACGAAGCCATGCAGGCGTTCGAGCGTGCCGCCGCGCTGGTCCCGATCGCCGGAGGCCAGGACAGCCCGCACGCCCAGATGGCGGAAATCGCCATCGAGAAACAGGATCGCGCCCGCGCCATCGCGGAGCTGCAGGCGCTCGTCGCGGCCGACTTCGACAACGTTGACGCGGCGCGCAAGCTCGCGGGTCTGCTGCGTCAGGCCAACGTCGACGACCCCGCGAGGCTGCGATCGGTGTACGAACGCATTGCCGCGATCGATCCGTTCGACGCCGAGGCGCACGCGATGGTTGGACGGCTCGCATTACAGCGGAACGAGGCAGAGACCGCGTCGCGCGAGTTCAGAACGGTCATCGCGCTGGCGCCCGTCGATCGCGCCGCGGCAATTACCGATCTGGCGGAAAGCTACTGGAAGAGCGGAAAGAAGGCCGAGGCGAAGAAACAGACGCTTGCCGCGCTCGAAATCGCGCCGTCGTACGAACGCGCGCAGGAGCTGCTGTTGAAGCTCGTCGACGGAGGACGGCAATGATGCCCAAGGACCGGTTCGCGCTCGTCGCCGTCTTCCTCGCGCTGCTGACCCTGACGCCCTCGATGCAACCCGCCGTCGATGCGCAGCTGCCCTCCGCGCCCGACGATCGCTTCGCCGGCCTCCAATGGCGCTTCGTGCGCGTGAAGTACCACTTCATCACCGAAGGCACGCGCATGCCGCAGGAGTTTTACGGCGAGCCCTGGTATATCGACGCCCCCGCCGCGGAGCAGCGATTCAGGTGGAAGATCCGATTGTGCTGCCGCTCGACGATCCCCGCCTCTTCGAATATCCGTGGATCTATTTCGTCGAGCCCGGGTTTCTGAAGATGCACGACAGCGACATCCCGATTCTGCGCGAGTTCATGCTGCGCGGCGGAAGCGTCTACTTCGACGATTTCCATGGACCGTACGAATGGGACAATCTCGTGCGCGAGATGAAACGGGTCTTTCCCGATCGCGAAATCGTCGAAGTCCCGCGAGACCATCCGATTTTCAGCTGTTTTTACCGGATCGATGCGTACCCGCAGGTCCCAGGCCTCGGATCGTTCCTGGCCGGGCGGACGTGGGAAAAGGGCGGCTTCGTGTCCCACCTGCGCACGATCCTCGACGACAACGGCCGGATGATGGCGTTCATCAACTGGAACACCGACATGGGCGACGGATGGGAGTGGTCCAACGCCGAAGAGTATCCCGGCTACATCAAGTTCACCGCGATGGCGTACCGCATGGGGATCAACGAAATTGTCTACGCCCTCACGCATTGAAGGCA
>QHWF01000095.1 GCA_003222455.1 Acidobacteriota bacterium | reverse complement strand
CGCAAGCTCGTACGTGACGGCGCAGCCGATCACTCCGGCGCCGACGACCAGGATGTCACGGTTCACCGGTCGATCTTATATGTTTGAGATTGAGATTTAAGATTGCAGATTTCAGATTTCAGATTGGAGATTGGAGATTGAAATCTCGATGAGATTTCAGATTCAAGAGTTCGAAGTTCTACAATCTGCGATCTGCAATCTGAAATCTGAAATCTCATTTAGGGGGGCACACGGTGGCGAAGCCCATTGAGCCCACCGCCGGTGGCACCGGCCCGGTCGAGGGATGCGCGATACAGACGGCGGGCGCCGTCTGTGTGGGCGACAGCCTCGAAACCGTAGGGCGCCGTGGCCGGTGGCGCGGCCCGTAGTCGGATGCGTACGGGACCGCGTACGGGAAACCGTATGGCACCGGGAGCAGATCCACTGGCGGCGGGATCGAAGACACACCTCGAACGGCGTTTGGCCACTCCGGATCGTGGCCGAGAAGAACCACCTCGGGGACAGATGAGAGCGACGACAGAATCATCGCCGCGTTCTGGGCGGAATCGGCGCGCGTCTGCGTGTCGCCCTCGGCGCGACCGCTTTTCAGCATCGCGAGGATGACGGTTTCGGTCACGCCGTCCCGCTGGAGCTTGACAAGCTGCTCCGGCTCGATCGTGAACACCGTCTTGTCGCGATCGATCAGCGCCAGAATGATCGGCTCTGACACGCCCGCCTTCGTCAGCGCCACGATCTGATCGATGCTGACCGCGAGCGCCGCACGCGGCCATACGACGAGCAGGGCGATCGCGAGTCCCGGTCCCAGGAGGCGGCGCATGACCAAATCCTTCTGTGTCAGTTCGTGCAACGTCGTGGCCAGTTGAGCCGCGAGGAAACGCTGGTAAATTCTACACGGAAGTGCTCTCGGGCCAGGACAGCTTTCATTGGAATTGGACAGTCGTCCTCTGGAGCCGTTCTGATAATCTGTCCCCGCCACGGATTTAGGCGGAGTATCAGGCTCGACCGGCAGGTACGGGCCTTGCGTGACGCAGTTCAGGTTCAAGGAGATTCTCGATGCTTTCGAACAAACTCGCGTTCGCCGCCCTGGCGATCGCCTGCCTCGCTGCAGCGGCGGGCGGCGGCTATCTCGCTTCGCGGCAGAACGCGGTGCCGGCTCCCGTTGCCGCCTCGTCTTCGCCGGCGCCGCTGGTCGCCGGGACGCCTTCATCCGCGCCGGGGCCGGCGGAACGCCCGGTGCAGGAAACCGAAGGGGTGATCGGCGACTCCGCGGCGAAACCGCTCGCGTCACCCTCGCTGCCGCCGCCTGTGGCCGAATCGTCGAAGAGCACACGACGGGATGCGCCGGTCCGGCCTTCTGCACCGCGTGAAAGCCGCGCCGCCAGCGCGTTGACCAGTTCGTGGCCAAGCAGCAGCACGACGCAGCAGACGGCACCAGCCGCCACGCCGAACGCTCCGGTACCCGCCCCTGAGGCCTCTCCGGCACGCCCCGACGATCGGCCGGCGCAGGACGCGGTCCGTCCGGCGGAGCCGCCGCAGAAAACGTTCGAGGAGCTCGTCGTGTCGGCCGATTCGGTGATCGGCCTTCAGAACGAGACGCGTGTCACGAGCGAAACCGCCCGCGTCGAGGATCGCGTCGAAGCGCGTGTCACCCGGGATGTGCGCGTCGGCGATCGCGTGGCGATTCCCGCCGGCGCGCGCGCGATCGGGAACGTCACACAGGTGGAGCGCGGAGGGAAGTTCAAGGAACGCGCAAAGCTGGGCATCCGCTTCCACACGCTCGTGCTCGCGGACGGCACGCGCCTTCCGATCAGCTCGGAAACGATCTATCGCGAAGGCGACGCGCCCGGCAACGGCAGCGCCCAGAAGATTGGCGGCGGCGCCGTCGGCGGCGCGATCCTCGGAGCGATTCTGGGCGGAGCCAAGGGCGCGGCCATCGGCGCCACGGCAGGCGCGGCGGGCGGCGGCGCAGTTGTCGCGGCCGGCGATCGCAATGCCGCGGTCCTCCAGCCAGGCGCGCCGATCACCGTCCGGATCCTCTCTCCGGTCACAGTGACGACCGAGAAAGAGTAGACACGCTGTCAGGCGGTCAGAACTGCTAGATACGGCGGTAACAGGGCGTGAGCGGATCACGCCCTTTTTTCTTGCCTGTCCGCTCAAAATGTAGGTAATATCACTACATGAGCAGCCTGTCGGCCGCCGAAGCCAACCGGAACTTCTCGAAGGTTCTCCGCGAGGTGCGCGATGGTCACACGTACGTAGTGACCAGCCACGGCAAGCCTGTCGCAAAAATCGTCCCCTTCGACGCGCACTCGCCTGCCAGGGCTGCCGCGAAACAGGTGCTGATGGACCGCTTGCGGACGCAACGTGGATCGCGGCCCATCGGACGCTGGACGCGAGACGAGCTGTACGAGGACTGACACGGTGGCGGTGACGGTTGCCCTCGACACCAATGTCCTCGCGTACGCGGAGGACACCAACGGGCCCGCCATGAAACGACGCGCGCTCGACCTGCTGGCCCAGCTTTCACCCGAATCGACGGTGATTCCAGCGCAGGTTCTGGGGGAGCTGTTCGCCGTGCTGGTCCGCAAAGCCAAGCGTGCCCCGCCCCGCGCCCGCGAAGCGGTCCTCACGTGGGGCGATGCGTATCCTCTGATTGAAACCTCGCCCGCCGTGATCCTGGCTGCCACTGATCTGGCTGTAAGTCACCGGCTCGGCTGGTGGGATGCGGTCATTCTGTCGGCCGCCGCCGACGCGCGTTGCCGGCTGCTGCTCTCCGAAGATCTTCAGGATGGATTCACCTGGGGCGGTGTGACGGTGACCAACCCGTTCTCCTCGTCGCGTCACCCGCTGCTCGAGGCGATGCTCAAACAGTAGTGTCGCGTCCCTGCCTGGCCACGACGATCAACGCAGAACTCGCGGAACCCGCAGAGAAGCGGTTTTGTTCTGCGAGTTCTGCGAGTTCTGCGTTGAATGTCGTGCCGTGTGGCGGGTCGGTGTGTCGGGACTAGGCCGGCATTTCGACTTTTTACTTTTAGGTTTTCAGTTTTCAAATTCAGGCCGGCGTCTGTTCAGCGACCTGCTAGTCCGACCCATCCTGCCCGGCTTTTTCTGCACTGGCGCTGGGGCCCCACCCCCAGCGCGAACTGACGCTGACGCTTCGCCGCGGCGGTGCTTGGCCGCGGCGAAGCGTGGCCGCAGGCGCTCCCATCCTGCCCATCCTGCCCTAAGATAATGGGCAGGAGGAATTCATCCATGGTCCTGCGTCTGTCGCTCGTTGTCCTGGGAATGGCGTTTCTTGGTTCGCGCGCTGCCGGCGCTCAGCAGATCACCAAGCCCACCATTCCGGGCGCAATCAACGTCGCCCAGCTCGAAACAACCGTCGCGTGCGGCGGTGCGACCAAGCCGGAAGCCGTTCCCGAAATCAAGAAGCTCGGGTTCGCGTCGATCATCAACCTGCGCCAGCCGACCGAAAACGGCGCGGACGTCGAAGGCGAGGCCGCCGCCGCCAAAACGGCGGGCATCAGGTTCTTCAACATTCCGTTCAATGGCCAGGCGCCCGATCCGGCCGTCGCCGACAGATTCGTCGAGACCATTACGACACCGGGCAACGAACCCGCGTACATCCACTGCGCCGCCGGAAACCGCGCCGCGGCGATGTGGATGATCAAACGGCTCGTCGTGGATCATTGGGAAGCCGATAAGGCCGCTCAGGAAGCGCAGGCGCTCGGCATGACCAGCGCGACGCTCAAGCAGTTCGCCGTCGAGTACGCGAAGTCGCATATACGATGACGGCCTGACCATGCGGTCGGGCCACGGCGGACATGGCCGACCCGGAGCGGCGGGAACCTGGCACCGATCAGGAGTCGGCCTCCGCCGCGCGGTCGGAGGCCTGTCTCATGGATGCCGACGCCTTCCGTCGACACGGGCACCTGCTCGTCGATTGGATCGCCGATTATCTCGATCATTCGGAGAGATACCCGGTGCTCGCGCGGGTGAAGCCTGGCGAGATCACCGCCGCGCTCCCCGACGCCGCGCCTGAAGATCCCGAACCGTTCGATGCGATCATGGCGGACTTCGAGCGGGTGCTGGTTCCCGGCCTCACGCATTGGAACCATCCGGGATTCATGGCGTATTTCGCGATCACCGGAAGCCCGCCTGGTGTCCTCGCCGACTTCCTGTCGGCCGCGCTCAATCAACAGGCGATGCTCTGGCGGACCTCACCTGCGGCGACGGAGCTCGAAGCCGTCACGCTCGGATGGCTGCGCCGGCTGATCGGACTGCCCGATTCGTTCGAAGGTGTCATCTACGACACCGCGTCGATTGCCACCCTGCACGCGATCGTGGCCGCGCGCGAGGTCGCGATCGCGGGCGTGCGTGAAAAAGGGCTTGCCGGCCGCCACAATGTCCCGCGTGCGCGCGTGTACTGCTCGGATCAGACGCACTCGTCGATCGACAAAGCGGTCATCGCCATCGGGCTCGGTCACCAGTCGCTGCGCAAGATCCCCAGCGACGAGTTTTATCAGATGCGGGCCGTGGCCCTCAGCGCGGCGATCGCGGAAGATCGCGCCGCCGGCCTGCTGCCGATCGCTGTCGTGGCCACGGTGGGCACCACCTCGACGACAAGCGTCGATCCGGTGCCGGCGATTGCGGACATCTGCGAGCGCGAGCGCCTGTGGCTGCACGTGGACGCGGCGTACGGCGGCGTCGCGGCCATGCTGCCGTCGCACGCCCACGTCCTCGCCGGCGCGGATCGCGCCGACTCGGTCGTGGTCAACCCGCACAAGTGGCTGTTCACGCCGTTCGATCTGAGCGCGTTCTACTGCCGGCGGATGGACGTCGTGCGCGCGGCGTTTTCACTGACCCCCGAGTATCTGCGAACGGCGGAAGGCGCCGCCGTGCGGAATCTGATGGACACAGGCGTCCAGCTCGGTCGGCGGTTTCGATCGCTGAAGCTCTGGATGATCCTGCGATCGTACGGCGCACGTTTTTTGAGGGCGCGGCTCGCCGACCACATCCGGCTGGCGCAGGAACTTGCGTCGTGGATCGACGCGCATCCCGATTTCGAGCGGCTCGCGCCCGTTCCCTTCAGCGTTGTCTGCTTCCGATGGAAGCCGGCAGGAATTCCTCGTTCGGATCAAGAGCTGGATGCGGCGAACGAGAGGCTGATCGATTTGGTGAACGGCTCCGGCCAGATATTCCTCTCACACACGCGGTTGAGGAACCGCCTGGCCTTGCGTGTGGCCATCGGACACCTGCGAACCGATGAGACGCACGTCCGGCGCGCGTGGGACCTGTTGCTCGAGCACGCGCACCAACTCAGCTGAAACGCTCGAAACCGTTCAGCGCACGCGATTTTTTGGCGGGGCACATCGCTTGCACTGGCTCTCCCGAGTGCCGGAGTCAAGCCAAAGGCCTCGGCCATACAGGAGGAATAGCGATCATGCGACGTGTATTGAAATTTCTCATGCTGACAGCGGCGCTCGCGGTGACGCTTGCGCCCGCGCTCGCTCATGCGGAAGGGTACGTCAGCCCGTGGGTGGCTGCGAATGCCGGGACACGATTCGGCGACTTCGATAACGGCCGCGCCGGCTTCGGTGTGGATGCCGGCGGCATGGGCAAGGGCGTGATTGGTGGCGAGCTCGACTTCGGCTTCAGCCCGAGTTTCTTCGGGACGAAGAACGACTTTGGCAGCAACAGCGTGCTCAATTTCATGGGCAACGTCATCGTGGGCGTGCCGATTGGTGGAACCCGCGGCGCCGGAGTCCGGCCGTTCCTGACCGGTGGTGTGGGGCTGATCCGGACGCAGATCGATGGCGGAACGCTGACGGGCACGATCACCAACGTGAGTTCGGCGAACAACATGTTCGGCTGGGACCTCGGTGCCGGCGTGATGGGGTACTTCAACGATCACGTGGGACTGCGGGGTGATATCAAGTATCTCCGCGGTTTCGAGGACATGCGGACCGGAATCACGATCATCGACACGAACGCACCCGGGCAGTTCCATTTCTGGCGCGCCGGCGTGGGTGTGGTGTTGCGATAAAAAAGTGTGAAGTGTGAAGTCTGAAGTCTGCGTGCGAACTGAGAGCTTTGAACTTCTCGTTCCGAGCTCTCAGTTCCACGTCTGCGTTCCCACGTTCAACTTCCAACTTCAACCTTCTCGGTTCGAACTTCGCAGTTACTCCAGCCGCCAGACCTCTTGCCACGTTGCGCCCTGATCGTCTGATGACAACGCCACGACGCCGTGCAGCGGAAAGGCCCGCTCGTCGGGTGAGGCCGTGAGCAGCGCGAACACGCGCGGCAGATGCGGGAAATGACCAGCGATCAGGATGTCTCGTCTTTCGGCACGCAGCCGGTCTGCGATCCATTGCGGCGGATCGTCAGGCTGAAGATCCCGTGTTGCCGAGAGCTCAGCCAGGGGATTGCAGGCGCGCCAGAACGCTTCGGCTGTCTGTTTTGCTCGCAGCTTGCCGCTGTGCCAAACGATGCCCGGGTTGGCGCCGCGAGCGGCGGCGTCGGCGGCAATCCGTTCCACGTGCGCCTGCCCCGCCGTTGAGAGCGGACGCCGATGATCGACGTCCGGACCTACTGCGTCGCCGTGATGAACGAGATAAACGAACAACTCTCAATTCTCCAGGCTCTTGGTGCTGGGCTCTGGGCTTAGTATCGCGCATGTGTACCGACGGGCCGGGTCCCCAGCGCGGCAGCCGCGCCGGGAATGCCGGGCAGGACGAGGCTGGTGCCGTCCACGGCGAGGACGTACGTGGCCACTCTGGCCTCGCCGGGGTTGGCGGCTGGCTGATCGTGTTCTGTCTGCTGTTGCTGTTCTGGCAGCCGATCAGCCTTGGCCTGGTCGCATCCAGCGTTCTCGATGCGCTGCCGGTGAGGGGAGCGCCGCTGGCCGTTCTCCTGCTGGTTCGCCTGCTTGTCGCCTCCCTGGGAATCTCGGCCGGGCTGGCGTTGCTTGGAAGACGGGCCTACGCGCCTGCGCTGGCGAAAGCCTCGCTCATCGCGTCGGCAGCCACGGATACGTTCGTCTACTCCACGTCCGTGTTTCCCAGCAATCGCCTGCCGGGAGAAACACCGTTCGTGCTCGCAGCATCGTTCGCGTACTACACCGTCTGGTTCATGTATCTGATTCGTTCGACGCGGGTGCGGAATACATTCAGGCAGGCCTGAAGTCGGCTGCGCCGCCATGCAGATCAGCCCGATTACTACGAGAAGATGGATAAAATCGCCCGGCTGATTCACCAGGCGAGCTGGGATCTTGCGAACGCTGACACAATAGCTCGGAGCTCGGAACGTGCAATTCGACATTAGGATTTCGGCGGCCTCTCGATGGATTGCGACATTGCGACCCGCTTAGAGCGGCAGCCAGGCAGGTTGCGACATTTTTGGCCACGAAGACACGAAGACACGAAGACACGAAGGACGCACGAAGAAGATAGAGTTTAACTGGTTTCTTCCTGGGCTTCGTGGCTTCGTGGCTTCGTGGACTTCGTGTTCAGACAACGCTGCAAATGATCATGCGAATTCCAAATTCCAAATTCCTGATGCCAAATTTCTTTCTTGCGCTCTCACTCGTTTCGTCTGCAGCCGACGCCCGCGTCGTCCGCCTGCGAATCGAGCGGCGCGAAACCGTGCTCAACGGCCGTCCGTTCGGCGCTGCGGGCAGTTACGAAAAACTGATCGGCCGGGTCGACTTCGGCCTCGATCCCGATGCGCCAGCCAACGCGGCCATCGTGGATCTGAAGCTCGCCCCCCGGAACGCACGTGGCGAGGTCGAATCGAGCGCCGATTTCTATCTGCTGAAGCCCGTCGACCCACGACGCGGGAACGGCCGTCTGTTCTACGAGGTGGGCAACCGCGGCGGCAAAGCGATGCTCGTCACGTTCCAGAAGGCCTCCGCCTCATTCGATCCCGCCACCGAGGCCGAGTTCGGCGACGGCGCGCTGATGCGACAGGGCTTCACGCTGCTCTGGATGGGATGGCAGTGGGATGTGCCCGTACGTCCAGGCACCATGCGCATGGAGATTCCGATCGCCACGGAGAACGGTCGCCGGATCACCGGCCTGGTACGTGGGAACTTCATCCTGTCGGAGCGGGCGCCGACGGCTTCGGTGGCCGATCGCAACCATCAAGCGTATCCAGTCCTCGATCCGACCAGCACCGAGAATGTCATGACGGTGCGCGACGATCCGACGGCAAAGGGACAGGTGATTCCCCATACGCGGTGGCGATTCGTCGATGGCGGCACCGTCGCGCTCGATGGCGGGTTCGAACCCGGTCGCATCTACGACGTCGTCTATCGCAGCGCCGATCCGCGCATCGTCGGATGCGGGCTGGCCGGGACGCGCGATCTGGTCAGCTTCCTGAAGTACGAGTCGTCTGGCGAGAATCCGGCGCCTGGACTTCGGGCGGCCATCGGCTGGGGAGTGTCGCAGAGCGGCCGGTTCCTGCGGCATTTCCTGTATCAGGGGTTCAACCAGGACGAGCAGGGCCGCAGCGTCTTCGACGGCGTCTTCGACCAGGTCGGCGGCGCCGGCCGCGGCTCGTTCAACCATCGCTTCGGCCAGGCCTCGCGCGACGCGCTCCAGTTCTTCAACATCCTGTTTCCGGTCGATTTGTTTCCATTTACCGACGGACCTGAAACGGATCCCGAGACCGGCATCGCTGACAGCCTGCTCGGTCGCGCAGCCAGGAGCGGCACGGCGCCGAAGGTCTTCCACCTGCTGACCAATTCGGAGTACTTCAATCGCGCCGGCTCGCTCGTGCA
>QHWF01000951.1 GCA_003222455.1 Acidobacteriota bacterium | reverse complement strand
TGGTACCGACCGTACTGATCCGTCGTCGCTTGCAGACCTGTTGCTGTCACCACACGCACACCGGGCAGGCCGTCTTCGCCGTCGTCCTGCCGCCCGTTGTGATTGGCGTCGTTGAAGACCTTGCCGGTCACATCGGTGCAATCCAACGTAAGATCGGGCACGAGGCGCACGGTGGCGGTCGCTTCCCCGGACATCCCGTTGCCGGTCACGGCGTTCATCGCCTGCGCCCGGTTCACAAATTCGCCCTCGGTAACGCCGGCACCCACGGCGACCAGCAGTCTCAGCGTGCGCACCTGAGTGCCCGCGATGTTCAGGCCGTTCCAGCTGAGCTCCTGGCCCGCGACGGACGGCTCGGTCGGCACGCCGTCGAGAAGCGCAGAGCCCTTGACGTAGGCGAATCCGGCAGGCAAGCGATCCACAATGCTCACATCCGCGAGCAACCGGCCGGCAAGGTTGTTCACGGTGATCACGTATGGAACCAGTTGCCCGCGGGTCACGTGGAGCAGCGGCGTTGTCTTGGAGATCGCGAGCGTGCCGGCGAGCTGCGGATCGAGCGCGATGTGGTTGTTGAAGATCTGGCCCGTGCCCGGCATCTGGCTGCCGTCCAGCCTCAAGTGGACGTGGTAGGTCGTACCGGCGCTGCGTCGCGGAACCGATGCAGGAGGCGCGAACTCCGAGGGCTGAACTTCGCAGAACAGAGCCGTGCCCGGAATGGCATCGGCGGCGCTGCCCAGGCAGGCCGGCACCGAGAATGCTGCGGTCGAAGCGTTGGACGTCGGCGGGATGATCTGCGAATAGCCCGCAGCGTAGTTCGTTCCGGCCGGCGCCGTCACCCCAATGAGGTAATCACCGCCGCTCGGG
Organism: Acidobacteriota bacterium; assembly: GCA_003222455.1. Taxonomy (GTDB): domain Bacteria; phylum Acidobacteriota; class Vicinamibacteria; order Vicinamibacterales; family CAVVIG01; genus QHWF01. The sequence goes on along the minus strand of QHWF01000951.1, from coordinate 1,828 downwards.
CAGGCCGCCGCGTCGCTGAAGTTGATGTCGAACTTGTAATAGCCGTCTGCGAGCGTGATCTGCCCTTGCTGGGCCGCATCGTCGAAGCAACTCGCCGGCAAGGGCGAGGCGCTGCGGGCATCCAGCAGGGTGAGTGTCGCCCCGACAACCGGTGTGCGCGCGACCGAGTTGTAGATGACGCCGTTCGGATGAATCGGCAGGTTCAGGCCCTGCAGATTGGCGCCGGACGGCACGATGATGCCGCTGATCCGCTGCAGTCCGTTCGTGAACGGCGAGACAGCGCGGCCCAGCATCGCAGTGTTCGCGCCCGCGCCCGGCGCGCGGAATCGCAGCTCGTAGCGAATGCCGGCCTGGTCGTTCGGCTCGACGCCGATGACGCTATAGACGCCGTTTGCGTCCGTCTGTACGGATTGCAACTGCTGGTTATCGCGGTACAGCTCCACGGCCCAACCGGCTAGCGGGCGCTCACCGGAATCCCGGACATCGTCGAAGTTGGCGTCATGCCAGACTGACCCATTCAGCACGGCGAAGCTGGGGGTGCCGGGGGTGCCAGGGGGGCCGGGGATGCTGCCGACGACGATCGAGACACTGGCGTTTACCGTCTGGGTGGGGTTGTCCCAGGCGGCCACGCCTGTGTTCGTGACGACCGTGCCGAGCACAAGGTTGGCGTTCAGAGTGGCCCGGAACCTGAATTCCGCGATGCCGCCCGGCGCCAGGGGTCCATGGACTGCGCCGTAGTTCACGGTGATCGTCGAGCCGGCGAAGCTGACGCCCGCCGCCAAACCGTTCACCGTCGCGGACTGGCTCACATAGGCGAGCTGGCCGGGTTGCGATGCGTTGAGGTCGTCCGTGATAACGACGTTGAGGGCCGGCACGGCGCCGGTATTGTATTCGCGACGCGCACGAGGTATTCCAGCTGCGCGCCGGGGACGGGAGCGCCGCCCCCGACGACGGAGACCTGATTCGAGATCGAAAGCTGCTGGCCGGCACCCACCACGACGACTGTCGGCTGTGGGCCATTCGCAGGATTGCCATCGCCGTCGGTCAGCAGGTTCGGCAGCCCGGCGCTGGTCACCACGGCCTGGTTGCTGATTGCGGTGCCCGCGGGCGTGCCGAGGTTGACGCGCAGGTCGTACTGAAGGACCGCCGTCGTGCCGGGCGAGATCGTGCCTGCACCTGGGCCCGGCAGCGGCGGCGTCAGGTTGGATGAGCTGATGTTGATGCCCGAAGCGAGCGGCGAGGCGCCGCCGTCCGGCTGGCCGACCGGCAATCCGTTGAGGAGCGTGGAATTCGCGACGTAGGTCGTATTCGCCGGAACCGAGTCGGTCAAGACGGCAACGGTCGCGGGAATCGCGGCGGAATTCCTTACCGTGATCGTGTAGCGCAGTACATCGCCCGGATCGACGATGCCCGGCGAACCCAGATCACCGTATCGTTGACGACATTCGGGTTCACGACCACATTGAATGTGATGGTTGCGACGTTGGCCTGACTGTTGGACGCATCCGCAGGCATCGAACCCGGCGTCGGATCGGCCGGCGAGTTGATCCGCATGCCGTTCACGAGCGGCGACAGGCCCGTGACATCCGCGACCGCAGCGCCGTTCAGGGTCGTGCTGCCCGCGACATAGGTCGTGTTCGCCGGCGCCGCGTCGCGCAGCACAACATTCACGGCATCGCCGCTGCCGATGTTCTTCACCGTGATCGTGTAGCGCAGTGTGTCGCCGGCGAGCAGGACGTTCGGGTCGCGCAGGTAGGTGGAGATCTTCTGCACCCGGAAGGCGGGGGCCGACACGATCGTCACCCGCGTCGGATCTTCGCCGCCGGGG
>QHWF01000050.1 GCA_003222455.1 Acidobacteriota bacterium | reverse complement strand
TCGGCCGGCGATGCATCCCCGCTGACTGCGTTGCTCCTCCCTCACATATTCCCGATATGCTCGGTCGTCGCGCCTTGTCAGCCGGGCGCCTCGCCGCCCTCGGTGCAACGCTGGACTTTCACCACGGGCTGCTCGAGAACGACGCTCGCCTCCGATGAGACACACCTCCCTTGTGACCCGCTGCGGAGGGCTCCGAGACTTGCTGAATGGTCTGACCTTGGGATCCTGGGATAGTTACGGTGACTGCGCGGTGAGACGCATCTGATCGATCGGTGGACTCGTCATGCTGATCTCCTTTCCGCCGCCGAGGCAGCGGCTTGTCTGTCAGCGATGAACGCTGGCGAACGAGCGAGCGAACGAACGAGCGAGCGAACAAGCGAGAGAGCGAGAGACTCGCACTCTGAGAGGTGCGCGCATTAAATATCGCGTCGCGCTCATCGTCAATACTTTTTCGCGCGTGTAGAGGAAGAAAGTATGAAGAGTTGCGCACAGCTCGTGTGTTATCCACACAGCTGATGTATTAACTACTATGCCTCGTGTGTTTAGTTACAAAGAACACAAAGAGTTTTGGCCTTAAGATTGACAGCTCGTGTGTTTCGCGAGCTCATGTTTAAGGCCAGGCTCGGCAGCTGTATCGTCTTTCGGGATCGATGGTGTTTAAAGACGACCTGAATCGACTGATAAGTTAATCGGAATTGGCTTGAAATGACCGTTTTCTAATCAGCAACAAATCGAAATTCCGAACAGCGCAGACCGGCCACGTGGTGGAATCTTTTGCACTCCAGAATGCGGGCGCGATGTGATGTGGATTCAAATCCAGTCGAACGATCGTACCAGGCTTACGCTCGCCACAACGATCAACGCAGAACTCGCGGAACCCGCAGAGAAAACCGGTTATGTTCTGCGAGTTCTGCGGTTTCTGCGTTGAATGTCGTGCCGTGTGGCGGCGTCAGTGAGCCGGACAGGCTCCGAGCCGGTGACGCGATGGCGGCGCAGCCCGTCGCAAGAGTCACCGACAGCGCACCGTCCCGGATGCAGGCGGACTCTCATCACGGGCCGGCCGGTTCGGTCAACTGGACTTGAAGGTAGGTGAATGGAATGCCGCTGCGCAGGTAATTGTCGATGCGCTCCAGGATCACGGCTCGCCGGAGCCACTCCGGTCCGCTGTCGCGCAGCTGCTCCTCGATGAGCGCCGACAGGAATTCGAAGCCGGCCGCCATCGCCCGTCCGCGCAGCGCGTCGAGCAGGAGGTCCTGCAGCTCGATCTGGTTCTGCACGGTGGGCGAGATCGCCATGGCCTGCAGGTAGAACGTATTGTTCTCGCCGAAGCGCGGATCCAGACCGATGCCCTCCTCGTCGTGGTTCTCGAGCGCGCTGCCGAGCACGTAGCCGACCAAGCGCCCCGACACGCGATCGCGCGCCGCCAACCCGATCGCCTGCGGATTGGCGGCCGTGGCTTCGAGCGTCTCGAGCGGGAACTGCAGCAGCGGCCGCCGGCCCGCGCGGAGCACATCCGGCGGATACGGCACCGCGGCGCCGTAGCGTTCCTGCTCCACCAGCAGCACCTCCTGCTTGTGCGCCTCGAATCCCGCCGGGGCGATGTCCACGAGCTCGATCGTGTCGAGCGGAATGTTGAGCGTGCCGACGCGAATCTTCGGCGCGGACGCCGGCTCGGTCGCGACGCGGCCGCCGACCAGGTCATCGATCGCCGCGCGCAGGATCGCCAGGGCCTCGTCGATCGCGGACGGTTCGGTGTCGTACCGCGGATAGAACCGGACGGCGCGCTCTCCCGCCGGCAGGAGAATCAGGCCGCGCCGGAACGCGCGATCCCGCAGCGCATCGCTCCAGTCGGCGCGGACCACGTCGAACGCCAGCATCACGCCGACGCCGCGCACGTTCTTGACGATTTCGCGGTAGTCCCGCGCGATCGCGTCGAGCCCGCGCCGGGCCCGCTCGCCGGTCCGTTGCACGCAATCGAGATCCAGCTTGTCGAGGACGGCGAGCAGCCGCACCATGCCGACCGAATCGCCCTCCCACGTCGTGTTGAACTTCTTCTCTTCCTGAAAGAACGTGGCCAGTTCCTCGCTGACGAACAGCACGCCGTTCTGGGCCTTCTTCGCCCACGTCACCACGTCGGGCGGGCATGGCAGCCCGAACAGCTCGTGCGCCCACAGACGACCCGTCATGCCCCAGCCGGTCTGCACTTCGTCGAAGACGAGCGGCACGTCATAGATGCGGGTCAGCAGCCGCAGCTTGCGCATGAACGATGCGCTCGCGAATCGCACGCCGCCTTCACCCTGGATCGGCTCGACCAGCACGGCCGCGACGCGACGCGAGCGCCGAACCACGTCGGGGCTCAGGTGGGCTCGCTGCGCCTGCACGAACGCGGTCACGTCCTGATCCGGGGCCGCAAGGAACTCGTCGATCGCGTCGACCTCTCGCTTATACGTGTCCTTGCTCTTGTCGGCACGCGGCAGGCGGCCCGACACGAGCAGGTCCCACAGCTGTTTCAGGCTGCGCTCCTCGCGCCGCACGGTCTCCTTCGGCGCGCTGAGGTGCTCGAAGGGGAACAGAATATGCGGCCAGTCGAACGTCGGGAACCCGAGGCGGGCCTTCTTCCGGTGCGTCACCGCCAGGCTGCCGAGCGTGCGGCCGTGAAAGGCGCCTTCGAACGACACGATGAAGCCGCCGTCCCCATCCTCCGACGTCATCACCCGGTTCAGCAGCACCGACTTGATGGCGTTCTCGACCGCCTCCGCGCCGGTGTTGACGACGAAATGACGCGGAGTGCCGGCCGGCGCAATGCGGTTCAGCGCCGCTTTGAGGCGGAGCGAGAGGACCGTCTGGTATTCGGAATGCGCATACCGCGACGTGACGAACGGCAGCGATTCGAGGATGGCGGCCGCCACCGCCGGATCGTTCTCACCGAACGGCTGGGTCGCGATGAGCGCCCCCATGTCGAGAAAGCGATACGGCTGGCCCGTGGCGTCGCGATCGGCTGCGGCGAGGTAGGGGCCGACCGACTCGGACGGATCGAAGGCGACCGGCAACGAGAGGAACAGGCTGCGCGAGGCCGCGGACAGCGCGGCGTGCGACGTCGGCAGATGCTCTTCGACCAGTTCCTCGAGCGATCGCTCGCTGTCGCGCAGCGCGTCCGGGACGTACGCGTGAACCGCGCCGGCACGATACCGGTCGTTGAGCCCGGTGACGCGTGCCAGATAGTCGGACACGCGCGCCACGCCTCGGTCGATGTCCAATCGATGATCAGATTACTCGATCGACCTCCTGGACCAGCGGGCACCGCCAAAGTCGCGGTCCGATTGCCGTGGCGACTGTGAATGCCGTGCACGCAAAAATGGTAAGTGGGATCCACCGCACGAGCTGAAACGCGCGGAGCCCTCCGGCTTGGCACATTGATGCGCCAGCACGCACGTTTTTCCTTTAACTGCTGAGCACGCAATCAAATTGCCGAGTCGTCCGATCAGCGAGGGGACCGAGCGGCCGCTCTCTTGGAAGGGTCCGTGCATTGTCAAGTGTGGATAGGAGGAAATCCGCTATGGGCAAGCGGCGAGAATTCCGACCACAACTGTTGTTCCTGGCAACTTGCGGGCTCGCGGCGGCATTGACCGCCGCCTGCGGAAACAAGGCCGATCAGACCGCGGCCAACCCTGACAATCGCCCTGTCGGCACGTCGGGTTCGGCTTCGACCGGGAACGCGATGAAGCCGATCGACGTGACCGGATGTCTCCAGAAGGCCGATGGGTCGTACGTGCTCACCGAGATCAACAAGCCCAATCCGAACGCCGCACCCACCACTAAAAAAGGAGACGGCAGCGTCGTCGAGCGCGAACAGATGCATGCGGCGCAGCACGCCTACCGGTTGACCGCGGAGAAGGATGATGACCTCGAGAAACTCGTCGGCAAACAGGTCAAAGTAAGCGGGACCCTGACGGAAGCATCGGATCTGACGGCGCGCGACGATCGGCGGGCCAACGACCTGTCGGTCGGAACATCAGGGAATCAGGACAAGAACCACGATCGCAAGCCGGACCGCGCGCGGATCCGTACCGGCGACCTGGCGAGCGTTGACGTGACCTCGATTCAGCCGACGGCTGGCGGCTGCGGTAAGGGACGGTAAAGCGACGCTGCCACGACTGACGGGTGCCTGCTTTCACCGCATCCGGATCATCAGCCGCATCAATGGCCACGAAGACACAGGAAAAGATGGCAATTAGTCAGTGTCGCCTGACTGCTTTCAGGGGCATCCGGATCATCAGTGGCATCACTGGCCACGAAGACACGCAGACACGAAGAAGACACCGATTGTACAAGACACGAAGAAGAGGGCATGGCCGCGAAGCATAACGCCGAAGATGCAGCAAACACATGAAACCGCTTCGTGGCCACACCTCAAATTGATAGGCGCCGATCGTCCATGTGCCCCGAATCGAGCATTCTTCTTCGTGTCTTCGTGTCTTCGTGTCTTCGTGGCCAACAACGTCGCTGATTATCCATATGTCACTGAAAGCAGTCGGGCACTCAGTCAAGCGCTTCGCTGCCGACCGGGCCGAGCGATCATGGGTACCCGCGGATCGGGCGGAGGCCTCGAATCTCGATTACCAGATTCTCCAATTACCAGATTTCACCGTCTCCCCCGCTTCTCTCCTGTTTGTTCCGTTTCCCGATTGAGCTCGACGATGTCGACGCTGTCGGGCGACTTTCCGAGCAGCCAGCGGCAGAAATAGTCCGAGCGGACCCAGAAGAAGTAATCGGCCTCGGCCTGATAGCTGTGACGGATGCCGGGCAGGACGAAGAAGTCGAAGCGCTTGTGCGCTTTGATGAGCGCGTTGGCCATCCGCAGCGTGTTGGCCGGGTGAACGTTGTCGTCGATGTCACCCGTGGTCAGCATCAAATGGCCTTTGAGGTTCTTCGCAAGATCGGAGTTCTTTTCGATGGCGTACTCGAACTTGATGTCCTCAGGTGGACCGTCCTCGCTCCCCACTTGTCTGATGCCCTGGTGCTTTTCGCTCCACGTGTTGTTGTAGACGTTGTTCTCGTGGTTGCCTGACTCGGACACGGCCACCTTGAAGAAGTCGGGATACACGAGCATGGCCGCAGTGGACATGAACCCTCCACCGGAATGTCCGGTGATCCCCACCCGATCGATGTCGATGAACGGATAGCGCCGGGCCAGCTGCTCGATCGCGGCCTTCTTGTCCGCGAGCCCGTAGTCGCGCAGGTTGCCGTACCCGTACGTGTGATACCACTTCGACCGATTGGGATTGCCGCCGCGGTTGCCAACCTCGATCACGATGAACCCGAACTGCGCCAGCGCGACGTTCTGGCTCTTGGGCGAGAAGACTTTCGTGACGCTCTCGGTCTGCGGCCCCGGGTACACGAACGCGATGATGGGATACTTCCTGCCGGGATCGAAATCGAACGGCTTGTACATGACGCCGTAGATGTCGGTGACGCCGTCGTCCGCCTTCACTTTGAACGGCTCCGGGAACTTGTAGCCGGCGTCCATCATGGCGCTCAGATCGATCGTTTCCAGCTCGGCGAGCAGGGCGCCAGACGCGTCATACAACACCGATTTCGGGGCCGTGTTCACTCGCGAGCTCGTGTCCACGACGTACTTGCCCGAATCGCTCGCGCTGACGGCGTGCGACGCGTCGCCCGGATCGAGCAGCTTCATCTCGCCGGTGTCCAGGCTCGTGCGATACGCGTGCACATAATATGGGTCTTCGCCGCTCTCGCGCCCGACCGCGGAAAGAATCATCGTGCGGGCCTTCTCGTCGATCGCCAGGATGTCGTCGGAGACGAATTCGCCGGAGGTGATCTGGCGCTTCAACGTGCCGCTGCCGTCGTACAAGTAATAGTGCGCCCAGCCGTCACGCTCCGACCACCACAGGAGCTCGCGGCCGCCGTTGATCAAGCGGACGGGGCGCGTTTCGATGTAGACGTTCAGGCGCTCCTCGACGAGCATCGTGACGTCGCCGGTCGCCGTGTCCGCAACACAGAGGTCGACTTTGTGAAGGTCGCGGCTCGTTCGGGTGAAATAGAGCTTGTTGGGCGTGTCGCTCACCCATCGCGGTTCCGTTTTTTCCTTTTCGCGTGAAACGGCCGACGTCTGCGCCGACTGGATGGCAACGGCCTGATCCTTGAATCGTTCCGCCTTCACCCGCAACCGTCCTCTGGTGGCCAGGTCGAACACTTCGATTTGCGGGTGCGGGACATTGGCTTCTCCAGGCATCGCGTACCGGTAGGTTTCAAGCGTGGGCCTGGGATTCGCCAGCGAGTCGATCACCCATAAATCACCGACCTGGCGCTCGTCGCGGCGGACCACGGCGAATTTTGTCGAGTCTTTCGACCAGGTGACCACAATCGACGGGACCCGCGGTCCCATCTTGTGTTTGTCGTCCTTCTGATCCTTCTTCAGCGCTTTTCTGTCTTCGTCGTTCAGCCGGCGCGCATAGCTGAAATGATCTTCGCCATCGGTGGTGAGTTGCGTTTCGGCGATGGACGTGTCGCCGGGCGTCTTCTGCGCCTTCGCATAGTTGGCCGCGTCCATCATGAACAGGTTCTGGCCGCGCGCAAACACGACGACCGAGTCGTTTGGCGAGACCGACGCCCAGCGAGGCTTCTTGGCCGGCACGTCGGCTTCGTCGACAAGCGTCAGCCGGCTGCCCGCGAGGTCGTACTCGAAATAGACCGACTTCGTCTTGCCGCCTTCATCGTCTTTGTCCTTGTCGACGCCCTGTGGAGCGAACCCATCCTGCCCATTCTGCCCCTGCGATGTCGTCCGCATCGCTGGCTTGGCCAGACCCGGAATCTCGGCATCTTTCGGCACCTCCACTTCCAGCAGCAGTGCGGTGTCGGCCTTCACGAACTTCAGCGACTTGATGGGCAGATGCTGCGCATCCATCGGTACACGCGAGAGCGACGTCAACATGGCGGCCATTCTGGCGTTGTCGAAGAGCGGCGCTTTCACCCGGCCGCCTTTCAGCGACGCGGCCGCGGGATTGACGAGGAAGTAGCGTTTGCCGTCGCGGGATTCGTAGGCGTACCAGAACCGATCGCTCAGTTCCAGCCAGTGCGGCGTCACGGCCGTGTCGAACACCAGTTTGCCAACTTTTGCATTCGTCCACTGGGAGGCGAGCTCGTAATTCGGCTCGCGCACGGAACGGTCGTCGGCGCGGAGGCCGATGGTGCTGAAGGCTTGCGCCAGAATGATGACTGTAAGGAAGAAGGGCCTGGTCTTCATCGACGTCCTCCTGACACGACGAGTCGCTCCACCACTGGGGTTTCAGCGGGAGACGCAGGCACTATACGCTCGAGCTCTGGCAGGGGCAAGAATTGGAATTCGGAATGTGGAATTCACGATTGAACGCAGAGGCCGCAAAGGACGCAAAGAAAGAATGTATTCCTTAGCGGCCTTCGCGGCCTTTGCGTTCTCTCTCGGGATCCATTCGGATACGCTCCTAGTCCGGCGAACCTTCCTTCTCCAATTATCCGAAGAATCGCCGATTCATGCGGCGGCCCGCCAGGCGTGTGCCGCGCGCAGATTGATTCTTCAGATGGGCTCTGGTAGTGTCACCGGCGTTTTCCTCCGGTGATCAGTCACCCAAGGAGCATGTATGCGCCGCCACCTCGGGATTTCCTTCCTCTCGTTCTTCCTCTTCACGCTGACGACGATGCCGGCCGGCGCGCAGGTGGCGCAGGCCGAGTTGCGGGGCAGCGTCCTCGACGAGAGCGGCGCCGCGCTGCCCGGTACGACCATCGTCGCGACACACGTCGAGACGGCGACGACGCGGACGACCACGACATCTGCCAGCGGCACGTATGTCATGCCGGCGCTGCCCGTCGGCGCCTACACGATTCGGGCCGAGCTGACCGGTTTCGTGACGCTCGTCAAGGAAGGGATACGACTGGCCGTTGGCCAGTCGGCCATTCTCGACTTCTCGATGAAGCTGGCGTCGGTCGCTGAAACGATTACCGTCGTCGGCGAATCGCCCCTGGTCGATACCAAGAAGTCGGAACTGTCGGGGACCGTCGAACAACGCCAGGTAGAGAATCTGCCGCTGAACGGACGCAACTGGCTCGACCTGGTGGCGCTCGTCCCCGGAGCACGCGGCAATCCGGGCGCCATTCAGGTGGGCGCCTCCGGCAGCGACATGGCGAAATATCAGGTCGACGGCGTGGACGTGACGAACCAGTGCTGCGGCGGCTCGAACCAGGGGTACAGCCAGGAAAACGTCGAACAGTTCAAGGTAGAAACCAATCGGTACGACGCCGAGTACGGGCGCGTCAACGGCGCGGTGATCAACGCGATCACGAAGTCCGGCACGAACAAGGTGCGTGCGACGGGCTTCGGCTATTTCAGGGAAGACAAATTCGGTGATGCGCCGAACTTCTTTACCAATCAGGTGGCGCCGTTCGATCAGAAGCAGTCTGGCGGGAACAGCGGCGGCCCGATCCTCAGGAACAAGGCATTTTACTTTGCCAGCTACGAATATCAGAAGCTGGCGAATACCGCTCACCCGAACACCGGCTATGCCCAGTTCGACGTCGACTCGCCGGCCGATACCAAGCGGTACTACACGACCGGCCGCGTCGATATGCAGGCGGGCCCGGCCCACCGGTTATTCGCCCGCGCATCCGTGTACAACTGGACGCAGTTGAACCAGAGCGTGAGCGGCACGACAGCGCAATCGGGCGGCACCTCGCAGACGTCGAAGAACGACGACCTCTCTCTCGGCGAGACCTGGGTCATCAGCTCGCGCGCGCTGAACGAAGTGCGAGCGGGGTTTTCCGCCATCGACAACCTGCTCGATTCCAACTCCCGCACGGTGCGGCTCAATTTCCCCTCCGCCGTCCTCGGTTCGCCCACGAACTCGCCGCAGTGGTGGAAGGAAATGAACATCCAGGTGAACGACCTGTTCTCGTACTACGTGCCGGCGTGGCACGGGGAGCATGCGCTCAAGACCGGCTTTCAGTTCTTCCGTCCGCACTTCTGGGGCGCGTTTCCGGATCCGGCGTTCGGATCGTTCACGTTCACGAAGGACCCGGCAGATTTCAACGATCCACGGACCTTCCCGCCGCCGACCCAGTACAGCATTCCGCTTGGTGACACGTCGTATACGATTCTCAACCCCACGTACGGATTGTTCGTCCAGGACAATTGGACGCTGAGCCGCAGTCTGACGCTGAACCTCGGGCTGCGCTACGACCTCGAGACCGGAACGTCGAACACGGACGTGCCGAATCCGATCCAGCCGGGGGAGCGTCCGCTGGACAAGAACAACGTGTCGCCACGTTTCGGGTTCGCGTACGACGTCCGGGGAGACGGACGCAGCGTGATCCGCGGCGGCATCGGGCGGTACTACGACAAGGTGATGCTGAATCTGACGAGCAACGAGCGGCGCACGATCCTCGGCACGCTGATCAACGTGGTGGTCGTCAACCCCGATTTCAACAACCCGTTGGGCGGGAAGACGTTCGCAGACTTCAAAGCGCAGAAGATTCCGGGCGCGCTCGTCGTCCTCGACAACAACTATCAAACGCCGGTGAACGATCAGGTGTCGGTGGGGCTCGCGCAGCAACTCTCGACGACTTACGCGATGCAGATCGATTTCGTCCATAGCAAGGGCTACGACGAGCCGATGACGCCTTCGATCAATTACTTCGAAGATCCGGCGACGCACTTACCGCTGAACCCCGCCCGGTATGGACGCCCGTATCCGGCCTACACCAACATCACGATGACGACGTCAACCGGCAAGTCGTTGTATGACGGCTTGCAGGCAGGGTTCACCAGCCGCAGCACACGCCTCGGCGTGGGTGGGACGTACACACTGTCGCGCACCTACGACAATCACAATGGAAACCGCGGCGGCACGCCCACCAACTGGTACAACCTGCGCGACGAATACACCCATGCTGGTTCTGATCAACGTCATCGCGTCGTCGTCAACGCGGTATCGACGCTGCCGTACGGGATTCAGGCGTCGGCGATCTACTTCGTCGGCTCGCCGCGGACGATCAACGTCGGGACCAACCTCGATCCATTCGGGCTCGGCTACCAGGGCCGCTGGCTCGACGCGACGGGTAAGACGCTGCCGCGCGACAGCGAGCGGACCGCAACGGACAAGAAAATTGACATCCGCGTGTCGAAGTCGGTGAAGGTGCCGGGCAACGTGACGCTGCAGGGCGTGCTGGACGTGTTCAACCTGTTCAACACGAAGAACCTGACCGGGTACACCACGAATTACTTCTCGCGGACGTACTTGCAGCCGTCGAGCTCGACAAATCTGTTCTATCAGCCGCGTCAGGTGCAGCTCGGCTTCCGAATCACTTATTAAGGGTCGCTCTAAGCGCGGATGACGTCTGACACCGAGCTAAGGCTTCGAGCCCTCTACGGTGCAGTCGCATCGGACGCCCGAGCGCACATTGCACCAGGCCCAGCCCTCTCAGGCGAGCCAGCGCGCGCGTGAGTGTTTCCCGGCGCACGCCCACGATCTGTGCGAGCTCTTCGTGCGTGAACCGCTTGGTCAGCTCCGCCCAGCCGTTCTCGGAACGCTCCTCGCCCGGAAACGTGAGGAGCCTGGACGCGACCCTGATCACCGCCGTGCGCGACGCAACCATCTGGATCTCGTCGTAGGCCGACGCGAGGCGTTCAGCAAGGTTGGAGACGAGCTCCAGTGCAAGTTCGGGCTCGTGGATCATGGCTTCGAGCACGCGCGCGGCGGGAACTTCGACCAGCCCGGATGGTTCCACCGCTGTGGCGCAGTACCGGTGGACGCCACGGCAGAAGCACCCTTCGCCAAAGATTTCGGCCGGCCGGTACAGACGAAGCGTGAGTTCGTCGCCCTTCGGCGACAGGGCGCTCAGCTTCACGAGGCCGCGCCGGAGCAGGAACAGACTCTGGCTGATGTCGCCCGGATGGAAGATGCGAGCGCCCGCTGGCACGCCGCGTTCCGGCCCGTCGAA